>JACREQ010000045.1 GCA_016218155.1 Bacteroidia bacterium | reverse complement strand
TCTGCGGTAAGTACTACTACAGTAAATATTTTATCTACACCTCAGGCAAGTTATACTTCAACTGCACCAAAATGTACAGGACTTGCTGTTGATTTCACAAATACCGGAACAACAAGTGGTGTAAACTATTCTTGGGATTTTGGTACAGGTTCAACCCCTGCAACTTCAACAACACAGAATCCTAATGGAGTAATTTATTCAACCTCCGGAATTAAAACAGTAACACTAACTGTAACAAATAGTACAACAGGTTGTGCTGTTACTTCAACCAATACTATTAATATATATCAGACTCCGACTTCAAATTTTAGTTCTAATGCGCCGGTATGTGAAAATACTGCTGTTAATTTTACGAATAACAGCTCTACCGGTATTGGTGTTTCGTATAGCTGGGATTTTGGAATCGGAGCTACACCGGCAACAGCTACATCACAAAATCCAACTAATATCCTATATAGTTTATCTGGAAATAAAACTGTTACACTTACTGTTACAAACGAATTTCAATGCTCTGCGGTAAGTACTACTACAGTAAATATTTTATCTACACCTCAGGCAAGTTATACTTCAACTGCACCAAAATGTACAGGACTTGCTGTTGATTTCACAAATACCGGAACAACAAGTGGGGTAAACTATTCTTGGGATTTTGGTACAGGTTCAACACCTGCAACTTCAACAACACAGAATCCTACTGGAGTAATTTATTCAACTTCCGGAATTAAAACAGTAACACTAACTGTAACAAATAGTACAACAGGTTGTGTTGTTACTTCAAATAATACAATTAATATTAATCTTACTCCTTCAGTTTCATTTACCTCTACAGCTCCACAATGCGTGGAATCAGGTGTTAACTTTACAAATACCGGAAGTACAGGCGAAAACTGGACTTACCTCTGGGATTTTGGACAGGATGGTTTACCGCAAACTGCAAATGCTGAAAACCCTACAGGAATATCATATAATGGTGGTGGGTATAAAATTGTTACATTAACTATTTCAGATGGAGTTTGTATGCATATTGATACAAATACCATTTTTATTAATTCGCTTCCTATTGCCAATGCGAGTAAAGACACAACTATCTGCGCTGACAGAAGTGTGCAGATAGGAACAACCCCTGATTCAAGTTACACTTATAATTGGTTTCCATCAAGTACTTTGAATTTTTCTAATATTGCAAATCCTGTTTCAAGTCCTATAGCTAATATAACAAATTATGTAGTAACTGTTCAGGATACATTAACAGGATGTTATAATACAGATTCTGTAATTGTAACCATGTTACTTCCGCTTAATGCAAATGCAGGTGTAGATGTAGAAATTTGCAGAAACGAAAACATTCAGGTAGGAGCTGCTCTTGTTGAAGGGCAATCGTATGTCTGGTCACCGGCCGCCGGATTAAACAATATTAATTCACCAAATCCTGTTGTTACTCCTGATTCAACAACAACCTATTTATTAACAGTAAGCGGTTCCGGTTGCGAACCTGTGACAGATGAAGTAACTGTAATTGTTCACCAATTGCCCAAAATTGATGCAGGATTAAATGATTCCATTACTCATGGTTCAAGCACCCAGCTCATCTCAACCGGTGGAGTACAGTATGAATGGACTCCGTCAAACGGATTAAGTAATACCGGCATTTATAATCCCATTGCATCACCGGATATTACAACAACGTACAACGTAGTTGGAATTGATATTTATGGTTGTAAAAATAATGACTCTGTAACAATTTATGTTATAACACCTTCAGTCTGGGTTCCTTCCGCTTTTACTCCTGATAACAATGGTAAAAATGATGTTTACTATGTAAGAGGAGAAGGCATTAACAACTTTGAATTTGCGATTTTTAATTCCTGGGGAGAAACCGTTTTCTATTCTAAAAACATAAGCTACGGATGGGATGGCAGAAAACAAGGATCAAATGAACTACTCCCCGAAGGTGCCTATGCATATTATATAAAAGGTATTCTTACAAATGGAGAATCTGTAAATTTATCGGGAATAGTAAATTTAATCAGGTAATTTTTTAATTGATTATTTCAAACATTAAACTTTAATAAAATGAAAAATAAATTCAAAATATCGATAATCGGAATTATCACGATAACTGCTGCATTGCTTTCAGAAAGCATAGTTGCACAGGATACCAGATCTTCTTTGTCATATGCAAATCCTTTAAATCTAAATCCGGCTATTGCAGGGGCAAACAAGGATTTTAAATTACTTATAAATTATCGTAACCAATGGGGTTCATTGGATAATGGATATAAAACATATTCGGTTACAGCTTTGTATCCCGTTTTTGTGGGTAAAAATACTACTACTACTTTGATAGGTGACTCAAAGCAGGGAGGAACAAATAATGTAAACAGTAAACTTGATTTTGGCTTAAATGCACAAAAATATACTGCAGGGGCATTCAGCAATCTCGATTTTTCACTGTCGATTGGCTATAATTTACGTCTTTCTGATAATAATTATTTTAGTGCAGCGATTTTAGGGTCATATGTTCAAAAATCATTAGATGTTAGTAAACTAACTTTTGACGAACAATATGTTTTGGGTTCCTATAATTCTGCGAATCCAAACAGTGAAACTGTCTTGAATGAAAAAGTAACTTATCCGTCTGTTGGTTTTGGCGCAATGTGGTATTATAATGAAGGTGAAGGAGCTAAATTAAATGCGTTTCTTGGTGCAGCAGGGTATAATTTAAATAAACCTAACGAATCATTTATCGGAGAAACAGGTGATTTACCCAGACGCTTCACTTTTCAAGGTGGAATAAAAATCATCGGTGCAAATAAAATTGATATAACTCCGAATGTAATTTATCTTGAACAAAAAGGTGCCAGTTTATTAGCAACAGGAATTTATCTGGATTACAGAATTAATGATAAATCAAAACTTGTATTAGGCGGATGGTATAAAACCAAAGATGCTGTAACATTTTTAATTGGTTTTGATTACAAATTCTTTACTTTAGGATATGGATATGATGTTATTACTTCTGATGTTACTAAAGCAATAGGTGGTTTAAATACACATTCCATATCATTATCTGTGAAATTGGATCAGGCGGAAAAAAAGAACCTTATGTTAAACAATCCTTTTAGTTCTTTCTAGATTGTTCTATTTGTTGAATAATTATTAAAGGCTCTTATTATAAGAGCCTTTAATAATTTGAGTAAGGTTAGATAATTGATATTTTTATCATCTTACTGTTTAAGTATTTGATTAGGAATAAACAATGGTGTAAAAGTTGTAAATAAAAGTAGATATTGTTTGCTTAAGTGTTTTGAAATAACAAATACACTTTATATGGGTTATTAAGCAGATTAAAACGAATCTAAATAAATGACAAGTTGTAGATAATGAGTAATGTAATACGATTTAGTGGGGGTGTTTTGCAGATTGAAACATGTTAAAAAACATAAAATACTAAAAAAAGAATTAAATATATTTGTGTTGAAAAAATATTATGAACCTAAAATCATCTTTAAAAATGAAAAAAATCAGTTTTGTTACTTTGATGTTACTCGCTGTAACTTCAATGAGTTTTGCTCAAACAATTACAGGTACTCCCCATGATATGAGTGCACAGGCATGGAATACTATGGCTTCAAACAAACTTTGCGGTGTTTGCCATACTCCTCATAATGCAATGGCAGTATCTCAAGCTCCTTTATGGAGTCACACTACTAGCTCTGCGGTATACACAATGTATACAAGTGCTCAGTCATCAACTTTTAATGCAACTCCAGGTGCTGCACCAAGTGGTAATTCATTATTGTGTTTAAGTTGTCATGATGGTACAGTTGCATTAAACAACCATGTTGGTAATACTTTACCATTAGGAAGTACTTTAGGTGTTGCTTATCCAACAACAACAACATTAGTTGGAACTGCTTTAACAAACGACCATCCTGTTTCTTTTACTTATGATGCTGCTTTAGTTACAGCTGATGGTGCTTTAAGACCAACAACAACAGCTGCTTTAGGTGGAACAATTGCAACCAAAATGTTATTTGGTGGTAAAATGGAATGTGCTTCATGCCACAATCCTCACAATAACCAATACACAAGTTTTCAAAGAATGACAAACAATGCTAGTCAGCTTTGTTTAACATGTCATATTAAATAATTATTGTGAATATGTTTTTATTAATTTTAAAGGGCGAAATTATCGCCCTTTAAAATTAAAATTAAATAAAGATGTCAAAGAAAACTTTTTATACCTTATTATTAATAGGAATCTATTATTTTCTTTTAGTTTCATGTAACAGACATATTGGCGAATCATCTACCAATACTGTTGTTGTTTTCCCATCACCACCAGACACAACGCGAATACAATTTTTAACAAAGTTCAGTAGTTCAATAGATATAGTTAGAAAACAATCTGCATTTAAAAGATATATTTTTGGTGTAGAAAAAGAAAATGCAATTGCCAAACCATACGGGATTGAAATCAGAAATGGAAAAATTTATATTTCCGATACAGGTATTCAAGGTTTAGAGGTAATTGATTTGGAGAAACATACTTTTAATTTCTTTATCCCAACAGGGTTAGGGCAATTAAAATCAGTAATTAATTCTTGTCTTGATGAAAATGAAAACCTATATATAGCCGATGGAGGAAGAAATCAGATAGTAATATTTGATAAAACAGGAAAATATATAAATGCATTTGGAGAATCTGAGAACTTCAGACCTACAGATGTTTCTGTTTTTAATAATAAAATATTTGTAGTAAATATAAAAGGAAATAAAATAAACGTTTATAAAAATGATTCTACCTATAAATTTTTATATTCTTTTCCGGAAGCAGCTCAGGGCGACGAAAGTTATTTGTATTCGCCTGTAAATATGGATATAAAAAACAATAAAGTATATGTTACAGATATTGGTGGGTATAATGTTAAGACTTATACTTTAGAAGGAGAATTTATTAATTCTGCTGGTAGTTATGGCAATAATCCGGGTCAGTTTTATCGACCAAAAGGAGTTGCTGTTGATAACGATGAAAATATTTATGTTGTAGATGCAATGTATGAGATTGTAGAAATGTTTAATAATAAAGGACAATTCTTAATGCATTTTGGTGGACACTATCAGGGACCTGGTTATATGTACATGCCAGCAAACATAACAATTGACTATAATAATTTACAGTATTTCGAAAAATATGTAGATCCAAGATTTAAATTAAAATATTTAATATTTGTTACGAATCAGTTTGGACCTGATAAAATTACTGTTTATGGCGGAGTGGAACTTAAATAATATTATTAAGAGGTGAATAAATTTATAAAGAAACATAATTTTATTTTTTTAGTAATACTTGTATTGTTCTTTGTTGCATGTAGTCCAACTACAACATATAAGGTAATGTCAACACTGTTTGATGGAGTTCCTGACCCAAACGCAAAACCTTTGATTGAAGTTAAAGATTCAATTAAAAATGATAGTCTTGCTTTACTTGAAGCTGCAAACATACAAACTACAGGTTCGTCTGTTGTTCATGAGCCTTATAAATCAAATGATTGTTCAAATTGTCATAATGATGGTTCGTTAACTATGCAACAACCTGAACTTTGTTATCAATGCCATGAAAATTTTAATACAAAGTATAAATATCTACATGGACCTGTTGTTTCGGGTGGTTGTACTGCATGTCATAATCCACATATGTCTGACTATAAAAAATTAGTTTTGCGTGAAGGACAACAATTATGTTATTATTGTCATGATTCAAAAGATGTATTAAAAAATGAGGCACATGCAGATTTAGGTGAAACAAATTGTACAGAATGTCATAATCCACATGGAGGTGAGGATAAATATATTTTTAAATAATTAATGAAAGCAAGAATATTAATATTGCTGTTAATTCTTGTATCCGGATATGGGTATGCTCAAACTTTGCTTGGTGAAAGCAAACAGAAATCTTCTTTTAAATTATGGAGATTAATCTATATAAATGGTGAAGCAAAAGTAGAAGGATTTTATAGAGAACAAAAAATAGATCGTGATTTGCTTTCAGAATTTCAAAAAAGTAAAAATTATACTGGCGGATTATTAATAAATACAAGAAGTGCTATCTGGGATCCTAAATTTATGTTGCTTGATGTAGATGCAGAATACAATTCAGGTTTTGATGGAGATCAATATTTAGTATTTCCCGACCGTGCTGAAGCCAGAACATTAAATAAATTAGATTTGAGGTCAACTTTTTTTAGCGAAAAGCCTGTTTCTTTAACAACGTTTGCCTCTTTTAATCAGCTTTATCAAAACCGCGAAAGTCTTGCGAATATTAAATCGAATAATAGAAATTTTGGTGGTATGTTATCATATGCCAATAAATATTTTCCAACACAAGTAGGATATTCAAATTCTAAGAATTATCAGGATGAATTGCAAACTGGTCGCTTTTTTAATCAGGAACAAAGTGATTTATATGCAAGATCTTCTTTTAATTTAACAAAGTTTGATGACAGAAATGAAATATCGTATAACCATAGCGAGTTTGTAAATTCAACAGAATATATAAATTTAAAAAATAAAGCAGATGTTATAAGTTTGTATAACAATTACAATCTCGATTTTAAAAAGAGATATAATTTTAGTTCGAATATTTCTAAGTCAATTCAAAAAGGGAGTTATAATTTAGAACGACTTCAGGTTTTCGAAAATCTTTCATTAAAACTTCCTAAAAACTTTAATTTTGTTACGAGTTATGGATATAATAATTTAAAACAAGATTCAAATAAAGTTATTCAACATAATGTAAAAAGTGCATTCAGCCATAAATTATATGAAAGTTTGTATTCTGGTTTAATTTATGAATATAATACTCAGAAAAGCGATTTTTATAATAGGAGTCTTCATTTAGCAGGTTTTGATATTCGATATAATAAGAAAATACCTACAAATGGGATGCTTTCAATGTCATATAAATACACTAAACAATTTCAGACTACCGAAAGTGACCCAATAATGTTTCAGGCAATTCATGAAGAATATGTTTTAACTGATGGAAATGTAGTTTTGTTGAACAGACCTTATATTGATCCTGCATCTATTGTAGTACGAGATATAACAGGTACAATAGTTTATCAGTTGAATTTGGATTATATTTTAATTGAAAGAAATAATTATTTAGAAATTCAAAGATTTGTTGGTGGGCTTATTCCAAATGGAACTGCCGTTTATATTGATTATGTAGCAAACCAGCCTGGTTCTTACAAATATGTTGCAAATAATCAAAATTTTTATGCAGGTGTAAGATTATTTAAACAATTAATGGAATTCTATTATCGATTCAGTAAAATGGATTATGTAATGCATGAGAAGATTGAGAATTTGGTTTTAAATTATTACACACAACAAACTTATGGTGCTATGTTCGAATATAAGTTTGCAAAAGCCGGAACCGAATATAGTATCTACCATAGCAATGTAATTCCTTATACAATGTTATGGTATTATTTAGATTTACAAAAGAATTTTAGCCAAAGAGTAAATGTTAGCTTACATGGCAGTGTTCGCGATTATAAAATGACAGGTGATTCATTGACTCAAAAATTTACTTCTTTTTCAGGTAAAGTTGCATACCGAATTTGGGGAATGACTACAATTTCGGCAAGTGCAGGTTATATGAATCAGAGAGTAAATGGCATAGAGTTAAGTTATTTAACTTCAAGGTTAGATTTAACAACTGTTTATAGACAGTTATATTTTTCTGCAGGAGCAGAATTATATAGAAGAAACTATTTAGCAGAAGGAATAAATTTTTATGGTGGTTATTTAAAGATTGTTAGAAAGTTCTAATTATGGGAAAATTATTCACATATATTATTCTATGGCCTGTAATTTTAAATTTTCTATATTCTAGTAAATTAACAAATAGTAGCGATTTGTTGATTATTAAAAAAAGAGTTATTGCTGTCAAAAATTATTCAGTTGATCCAAAATGTACTGATTGTCATTCAGATTTAATTGAGAAGTCATCAAAACATAGTGCAGCTTTAGATGATGGTTGTACAAATTGTCATCAGGGCGATGTGTCAAATCATCCACCTGCACAAGGAAAAACATTTACTCTGGTTGAAAAAATGCCCGCACTTTGTTATACTTGTCATGATGCTATTAAATCAGAAATAGA
This sequence comes from Bacteroidia bacterium, assembly GCA_016218155.1. NCBI lineage: Bacteria > Pseudomonadati > Bacteroidota > Bacteroidia > Bacteroidia bacterium. Next base: position 112,868 of record JACREQ010000045.1, on the reverse strand, counting down.
AAGTGGAAAGTCAGTTCATAAAATAGTAAATCAAAAAAAGTTTTGTGTTAATTGCCATTCTCCTCATTCCACTAATCAAAGCAAACTTTTAATTTTATCCGGAAATGAGCTTTGTTTAAGCTGTCATAATAAAACGATTACATCAGGAAATAAAAAAATTACCAATATTAATCAGCAAATTAAGTTTGGAAAAACGATTCATTCTGCAATTGAAGGGGGCTGTATTTCCTGTCATAAATCGCATGCTTCTGTAAATAATAGTTTATTAACTAAACTCTTTCCTCAGGATAACTATGCGTTTGCAAAAAAAGATACTTTTTCTTTATGTTTTGATTGTCATGATAGCGGAATATTAGAAGCAGAAAAAACAACTTCAGCAACAAATTTTAGAAATGGTGAAACAAATCTGCACTTTGTTCATATTAATGGCAAAAAAGGCAGAAATTGTACAATGTGTCACGATATTCATGCAACTGTTAATGAGCATTTAATTTTAGATAATGTAAAGTTTGGAAAGTGGAGTTTTAAAATGAATTATATTGTTCGTGAAAAAGGTGGAACTTGTTTTCCAGGTTGTCATTCAGAAAAAGAATATATCAGACAATAAGGTTCTTTGGAAATTTTTATTAAAATTAAAAAAATGGTTAAAAAACACAACTTTTAACTATTTATTACGTAAAACTTCGAAGTTAAATTTAAAAAATTAATATTTTGAAAACATTATTTAACCTACTTGCAGCTATAGTGGTTTGCACCAATGTATGTGTAGAAAGTGTTTCTGCTCAAAATACAACTTATCAATCAAGCATTACCCAGAATCTTAAATCTCCTGTACGTATTGCAATTGATCATAATGATATTTTATATGTTACAGATGCCCATGAGAAAGCAATTGTAAAATACGATTTACAAGGAAACTTTATTGAATCAATTTCAGTTGGGGGTTCGCCTGTTTCAGTTGCAATAAATAATACAAATCAGATTTTTATTGGTGATGGAGAAACTGGAATAATTTCAAAAGTGGAATCAAATGGTACTTTAACTGAGTTTTATTCAGGCTGTGTTTTTCCTTCTTCAATGACTTTTAGTCCGGAAGGTATACTTTATGTTGCTGATGGCAAATCACAAAAAGTAATTGCTTTAGATGTTTCTGCTAATGTAATACAAACAATAGGTGTTGGGACATTAGTGTTTCCATCAGAAGTTGTATATGATTATAGAAATAGTAGAATTTTAGTAGCTGAACATGGTGGTTTTGGCCCTGGTGTAGGAATGAGCGGTTTACCGGTATGTAAAATCTGGAAATTTGATCTGAATGGAGTTCTACAAGGAAGTTTTGCTTCTGCAGGAAATGGAAACGGACAATTTTACAGAATACAGGGAATGACTGTTGGTAAATGTGGGAATCTTTATGTTTGTGATCCATTTCAAGGCAATATTTCTGTTTTTAATGAGAATAATACATTTATTACGCGTTTTGGTCAGTTTGGAACACAACCAGGTGAATTAAATGTTCCACTTGATGTGTTGTTTGACTCCCAGGAAAGAATAATTGTTGCTTCTATGAATAACGGAGCGTTAGAAGTGTTTAATGTTGCTGATACACTTCCTACTTCTAATATAGTAAATTCTGATGCAACGATTTGCTCAAATCAAACAACAAATATCACAATTGATTTTACCGGAACAGCACCATGGACTTTTACATATACAGTTGATGGTTTAAATCCTGTTTCTGTAACAACCAATGATAATCCTTATGTGTTAAATGTTAATACGGGTGGTATTTATGAAATTACTGCATTAAATGATATGTATAAAAGCGGCACTTGTTTCTCGGGTAGTGCAAAAATTACAGTAAATAGTGTAATTCCAACTTCAAATATTACAACTGGAAATGCATTTGTATGTGCAGGAAGTTCGTTAAATATTCCAATTCAATTTACTGGTGCTTCTCCATGGACATTTACTTATACTAAAGACGGAGCAAACCCAACAACAATATTAACAGCAAATAATCCATATTTATTATCTGCTTCGGATGCCGGATTATATGAAGTTACAGCAATTTCTTCTGGAGGATGTGTTGGAAATACTTTTGTTGGAAACGCAAATATTTCTATTAATAATGTTCCAACAGCATCATTCATTTCTAGTGGTCCATCTGTTTCAGTTTGTCAGGGAGAAACTGCAATTCTTCCAGTTCAATTTACCGGAACATCACCGTGGAATATTTCTTATACAATTGATGGAGAAAATGAAATAAGTTATACTTCAACTTCAAATATTTTTAATTTAACTGCAACACAAGCAGGTTTGTATAATTTAACAACAGTTACTGATGCTAATTGCACAAGCAATGTTCCGCAACAGGGACAAGAGGTAATTGTAAAACCAATTCCAACTTCAGTAATGGCAAGTATTAATACAAGTGCATGTATGGGATATACTACAAATATTCCAATTCAATTTACTGGTAATTCACCTTTTACTTTTACATATTCTGTTAATAATGCAAATTTTATTACTGTTAGTACAACTGATTATCAGTATGAAATGGCAGTAAATCTTGATGGTGTTTATCAAATTACAAGTTTAGAAGGTGATGGGTGTTATGGAACAAATAATATAGGTAGTGCAAGTGTTTCGTTGTTGCCATTACCAACAGCAACTTTTACTTTTGGAAATAATCAGGTTTCAGTTTGTGAAGGACAGACTGCTGGTTTACCTATTAGTTTTTCTGGAGCATCTCCATGGTCGTTTACCTATACTACAAATAATATTAATCCTGTAACAATAACTACATCAGATAATCCATATATATTAAATGTTGCCGATGGTGGTTTTTATGAAATTCAATCAGTTTCTGATGTAAATTGTTATAATTCTTCAACAGTTGGCACACCAGAAGTTATAGTAACACCTTTGCCTGGTTCTTCAATGAATAATCCAACTGTAGCTTCATGTAGTGGTTTACTCGCAAATATTCCTATAAACTTTAATGGTATAGCACCATGGACATTTGTATATACAATTGATGGATTAAATCCAACAACAATAACAACAAATGAAAATCCGTATTATATTTCTGTAAATACTCCTGGTCTTTATCAGGTAATAGGTATTTCTTCTGGTAATTGTATTGGTACAAGTATGTTTGGAAACACCGATTTGGTTGCTGCTGAGTTTCCTGTTCCTTCATTCGTTTATACAGCAAATGGGCTAGAATTCAATTTTACAAATAATTCTCTTTATTCAAGCAGTTATTTGTGGAATTTTGGCGATGGTCATACAAGTACCGAAATTAATCCTATTCATCAATATGTATCACCAGCTATATACAATGTGGTATTAACTGTTTCAAATGGACTTTGTCCGGATGGTACTATGACACAAACTTTAGATTTAACATCTTTAAATGTTGTTAATAATAAAGAGCAAAACAGTATCTTGGTCTATCCTAATCCATCTCATGGATTTATAACAATATCAACTTCTTTTGCAAACAATAGTACTTTTTTAGTAGAAGTAATCAATTCTATTGGACAGGTTGTACTTTCTAGAATTTGCAATCAGAATAAAGAAAATATTGACCTTAGTAATTTTTCTTCTGGAATTTATACTGTTAAGTTATCTTCCGATGATTTTTCAAAAACAGAAAAAATTATTTTAAATAAATAATTATTTTTAACTCTAAATAGTAACAGAATAACTGCCTAATCTCATGAAAAAATATTCTAATTGTATAAATGTTGTAAAAATATACAGCCTTATAGGTATAATGTTTTTTTTATCAGCTTTTTCACAAAAATTATTTTCTCAAGCTGCTACTGCAACATGGGCTCTTACTGCAAATTCAAGTGTTGCTACAACTGGAAATATAACTGCAACTGCAATGACAGGTACGGGAATAACTATTGGTGCTTATAGCGCTACTAATGGTGTGCCTGCTACTGCCTGGGCAACAACTGTAACCCCGGTAGTACAAACAACAGAATATTTTGAGTTTACAATTACTCCTACTTGTGGAAATTTAACAGTTACTTCTACAAGTTTTTCACATATGAGGAATAGTACTGCTGGTTATTATAGATTTTCATATTCTGTAAATGGAGGTGCATATACTGTTATAACAAACTTAACATTAACAACTACATTAACTGCATATAATAATTCTGCTTTGTCTATAGCTGTTCCTCAGGGACAGGTTCTCAGGTTTAGAATATATGGCTCAGCTAATGCTACAACTACAGCATTATATGTGAAGGGGTTTAGTGTTACTGGAACAACATCTACTCTTGCTCCTTCTGTTAGCATTGCAGCAGCTCCAGCAGGAGCAATTTGTTCAGGTACATCTGTTACATTTACTGCAACTCCAACAAATGGAGGCACAACACCTGCATATCAATGGAAATTAAATGGAGCCAATGTTGGTACCAATAGCAATACATATACAAATGCTGCTTTGGCAAATGGAAATACAGTAAGTTGCGTAATGACAAGCAATCTTGCTTGTGCATCGCCAACTACTGCAACTTCTAATGTTATAACAATGATTGTTAATGGAGCACCAGCAACTCCGGGTATAATTTCTGGTCCAGTTTCAGCGGGGCCTGGTATTACTGGTTTAGCATATAGTATTGCTGCAGTTTCTGGTGCAACAAGTTATAATTGGTCAGTGCCTGTTGGTTGGTCAATTACAGGAGGAACCGGTACCGTAGCAATTACTGTAACGTCTGGTGCAATAGGCCAAAATGGAAATATTTCTGTAACTGCAACTGGCGCATGTGGTACTAGTGCTGCTTCTACACTTGCAGTTACCGTTGCAACACCTCATGATGTTTGTAGTCAGTGTCATATAAATCATACTTCTCCTGGTATGCAGTTAACAACTGTAAATGGCAATGCAAATTTATGTATGAGTTGTCATACTGCAGCAGGACTTGCAAGTTCTTCTCCATTCTCAAATTCAGATAAGGCGATTCCGGGTGTTAGCGGAAACTCACATTCTTGGAATACAAATACTGTTAATGCAACATACCAAACTAATGCTCCAAGTAATGCACAAATGACAGCAAGAGTTTATAGCAATCAGATTGTTTGTTCAACATGTCACGATCAGCATTCAACAGCTAATTCTCCGTTTTTAAGAATTGCAAATACAGAAGATGCACTTTGCTTACAATGTCATACAGCTAGAGATATTAGAAGATATGCAGATAATGTAGCAAATAAAGGTACACACCCTGTCGGGATTACTTATTCTATTGCTGATTCAAGATTCCAGTCAATGTCATTGCCTTTAAGTACAACTAGTAAGGTTGTCTGTAGTACATGTCATGCTACACATTTTTCATCATCATCTGATGGAAATATTCTGCGTAATGCTAGTAAAGATAATTTATGTGCAACCTGTCATACATATTTAGGTTTTGATATTACTCTTAATCATAAAGGAATGAGTTGTACAACCTGTCATTACGGACATAGCAATGGTTCTGCAAATATTTATCTAATTAATGATAATATTTTAACACCAAACAGTGGAACTAAAGCAGCAGTTTTTACAACCAATGTTAGCGGATCAAACTTTGCCGATGGTACTGCAACATATAATGGTGTTTGTGAAGTTTGTCATACACAAACTGATCATTTTACAAATACCGCAATGGGTACTGTTGATGCAAGACATATTGTTAGTCCGGTAGTTAAATGTACAACATGTCACCCTCACAATAAAGCCTTTGCTGCACAAACAGATTGCCTTGGATGTCATAACACTGTTCAGGATAAACCTGGTGTAGGACCAGTTGGTGGTAGACGTGCAGTTGTTGGTGCAAGTGGAGATTTTGTAAGAACATCTCATCACTCTAACACAGCACCTACAGTTGCAGATTGTATTAAATGTCATTATATGGGTGATCATAAAGATGGAAACGTGAAATTACTCGATCCGGATTTAGGTTATGTTAATGTGTTTACTTACGATCCTGCAAATAAATCAAGTGTAGAATCATTCTGTTTAAAATGCCATGATGCAAACGGATCTAATGGTGATGTTACACCTTTTAGTGATGGCGTTACTGTTCCTGTTGTTGATGCTACAATGTGGGCAGCATCTTCACACAAGGGAGCTGCTTCAACAAGTACTTGTTTAAACTGCCACGATAACGGGCATGGTTCAAATAAACGAAATTTACTTGGTCCTGCAACATATGCTGGTCCTGGAACAGGAACAGATTTAATGAATGAAGAAGAAGGGTTATGTTTAACATGCCATGGAGCTGCCGGCTTAGCAACGGTAAAAGTACATCTAGCATTTAGTACTTATACAAATACAGCAACAAATTTCTTTAAACATGATCCAGCTGCAACATATCGCAAGCATGTAAGTGGAGAAACTGGTGGAGCAAGTTTTACGGGGACCAATAGACATGTTGAATGTGTTGATTGCCATAACCCACATGGAGCTAAAGCAGGAACTGCAACAGCCCCCACATTGTTACCAACAATGATTGGTGCCACTGGTGCAGAGCCAATTTATGCCGGAGCTGGAGCACCTACAGGGTTTACATGGCAGACCTCAGTAACTCAAGAATATCAGGTTTGTTTTAAATGCCACTCCAGTTATACAACTTTACCAACTTACTTGCCAGGTGGTTATCAGAATGCTGCTGCTATTGCTGATGGGTTAAAAAAGTTGACAACAGGTGGAACAAATAATCAAATTGCAGATAATAGAGATATGGCCAGAGAGTATAATCCAAATAATGCTTCATATCATCCTATTTTAGCTGCTGGTAAAAATTTAAATATTAATGCTACTGCATTTCAGGCAGGTTGGTCATATACTTCTCGTATGTATTGTTCAGATTGTCATGGAAACACAGCATCTGCAACTGCAGGGCATGGAAATGGACCTCACGGTTCTGCAAATTTACACTTACTTGATAATGGAATAGGTGGCGCAACTCAATATCCAACTTATCATAGTACAAATCCAGGGGCTAATATAGTTTGCACTAAATGTCATGTGTCGGGACGAACTAACACCGGGTCTAGATTTGGTTATCATCAATATCATCTGTCCAAAGCAGCTTGTTATGATTGCCACGATTCTCATGGTAGTGAAGTAAATCATAATTGGAATTTTTCCAGAAATGTACCAAGTTGCATTACTGCATTTGGAGCAGCGCCTTATAATACATCGCAATCTGCGTTTGTTCATGCTGCAGGAACAGCAACTAACTCCTGTGTTGTAACTTGCCATGGTACTGGGCATTCAACAAGTTCCAAAACATATAATCCTTCTTATAATTAAATATAGCTATACGAAATGCTAATAAATTACTTTAAAATTGAATTAAGTATATTGTTAGCATTTTGTTTTTTATGCGGTTTTACTGCTCATGCTTTTTCACAGGAAAAAGGAATTGCTATTAAAGACATTGATGGAAATGTTTATAGAACAGTAAAAATAGGTTCGCAGTTATGGATGAAAGATAATTTGAAAGTCATTCACTATAACAATGGTGATCTAATTGAAACGCAACAACCAGACACAATTGATTTAACAAATGCTGTTCAACCAAAATTTCAATGGTCGTACCAAAGCAATGATAGTTTAGTTAAGGATTATGGAAGACTTTATACATGGTATGTTGTTGCAGATAACAGAAAGATCTGCCCAGAAGGCTGGCATGTTCCTACAGATGAAGAGTTTTGTGTTTTAGAAAACTTCATCGAAGAAAATACTGATGTTAATTGTAATAAAGAAGATCATAGAGGAAAATTTATAGGAAACTATATGAAGGAGGCTGGCCATGAACACTGGGGAGATCCTGAAACCGGAGCTGACAATAGAAGTGGATTTACTGGCTTGCCTGCAGGAATAAGATATTTAAGAGGAGTTTTTACCTTTTTGGGACAATATACATATTATTGGACATCGACAGAGGTTGATAGTAAAAAAGCAAGAACAAGAAGACTATATCATGATGAAACAACTGTTAGCAGATCTCATTATTTTAAGAAAGATGCAATCTCTGTGAGATGTGTTAAAGATTCCGAATAAAACCATATAACAACTGGTAAAAGAAAGAAATTAAATTACCGATTAAAACAGAAAATCACTATAATGAAAAAAGTTTATACTATTTTATTTTTAATTTTTATTTCCCTACTTAGTAAAGGGCAATGTCCTTCGGCAGGAAATGATACGTCCTTATGTGGATTAACAGTTCAACTAAATTCTGCTGGCGTTTCTGGTAACTGGACTGGTCCAGTTGGTACCATTTATTCTCCTTCAAGTTCAGATCCACATGCAATCGTAACTGTTCCTACATTTTCAACTGCCTTTCAATATGTTGATTTTACCTGGAATGAAACAGGTTGTGTTTTTGTTTCAGATATGGTTGGTGTAACATTTTACAGACCAAATTTTGCAGAGGCAGGTATAAATCAATCTGTATGCGGATATTCTGCTCAACTTAGTGCAGATACTTTATTCTCCTCTATGATTTCAGGATCCTGGAGTTGTAGTATTCCCGGCATAACAATAACATATACAGGTGTAGATCCACTGCCATGGAATCCAATTGTAGATGCCTCTTCTGTTTCTGGATTATTTGTTAATAATCAGCTGTCGGCATATTTTTATTGGCAAGGTGTTAATCAATTTGGTTGTTCTTCGATTGACAGTGTATTAATAACATTTAACAAAATTCCAGTTGCAAATGCAGGTTCAGATAGCTCTGTTTGTGGGTTATTTGCAAACATGAATGCTACTATGGCAGATACTTCTTTTTTAGGAACATGGTCGATGTTAACATCTGCTCCTGCAGGTAATACAGAGTTTTCATCACCAAATAATACAACTACATATTTTTTTGTAAACCATTCTGGTCAATATAGTTATAAGTGGACTGTTATAAATCAAGCAAATCCTTCATGTTTTGATGTTGATACGGTTTCGTTTAATTTTAAAACTTTTCCTCATGCAAATGCCGGAGTTGATCAGTCTATTTGTGGAACTACAACTTCTGTTGCTGCCGATACTGTAGGAAGTCATATTGTTTCTGCTTTTTGGTCTTCAAATGTGCCTGGTGTTAATATTACTTATTCGGGTACAGATCCACTTCCATGGAATCCATCTGTTGATGCTTCAGCTGTTTCAAATTTCTTTATAAATAGTAATCGCTCAGTTTATTTATACTGGAATGGAACTAATCAGCAAGGTTGTTCGTGGGTTGATAGTCTTTTAATAAATTTTTATGAAGTTCCAACCGCAAATGCTGGAACCGATTTTGTTAATTGTGCTCTATCTGATACCTTGACAGGTGTGTCAAGTATTTCAAATTATACAGGAATCTGGTCGGCAATCTCTTTTCCTTCTTCATCTGTAATAACATTTGAACAAAATAACTTTCCTAATAGCGCTGTATCGGTATCATTATCTGGCAGTTATTCGTTTGAATGGACAGAAATGAATGCTGAAAATAATATATGTGTAGACAAGGACACTGTTGTGTTTTCATTTAATACTGTATCATTTGTTGAAGCAGGCATGGCACAGGAAATATGTGGAACAACTGCAATGCTTTCTGCCGACACTCTTGGCAGTAATGCATCTTCAGCTAACTGGACTTGTAATGTTGCAGGTGTTAATATTTCATATACAGGAACTGATCCTATTCCTTGGAACCCTGTAGTTGATGTTTCAGCAGTGTCAAACTTTTTTATAAACGGACAGAGACAAGTTGTTTTTTATTGGACAGTTCAAAGTCCTTCAGGTTGTCAGGAAATGGATAGTACGACCATAACATTTTATGAAAATCCTATAGCTGATGCTGGTTTTGATACAAATTATTGTGCGCTAAATGCAACTATGACAGGAAACTGGACTAATCCAGTAAATGTTGGGTTATGGGAAACTTTATTAACTCCCCCAACTGGCAACGCTGTAATAATTGCAACAGGCCAACCAAATACTGATATAAGTGTTACAATGGGAGGATTATATCAGTTTGTTTGGACGGAAACAAATCCAGAAAACAATTCATGTGTCGATAAAGATACTGTTTCAATTAATTATATAAATCCACCAAATGCAGATGCAGGAATTCATCAAACAGTTTGTGGAACTGCTGCTCAGCTTTTTGCGGACTCGATATCAAGTTATATTGATTCTGCTTATTGGATATGTAGTGTGCCAGGTGTTACAATAACATATACTGGAACAGATTCAATACCATGGAGTCCTTTAGTTGATGCTTCGGGGGTTCCAAATTTCTTTATTAATAGTCAGCGCACAGTTTCTTTTTACTGGTATACATTTGGTCAGGGTGGTTGTAATGCTGTAGACAGTACTTTTATTGTTTTTTATGAAATGCCAATTGCCTCTGTTCAAAATGACACTTCAATTTGTGAGCAATCTATTTCAATAAATGGTAATTGGAGTATCCCAAATGCTACAGGGCAGTGGACTGTGCTTACAACACCGTTAAATGGGAATGCAAGTTTTGGAATGTCTAATAATCCTTTAACTATAATTAATGCTTATCCTAATGGTACTTATTCTTTTGAATGGGCTGAGATGAACGGATCAAATATGTCATGTATAGATAAGGATACTATTATCATAACATTTAACAATAGTCCTGTTGTTGAAGCTGGCTTGCAACAATATGTATGTGGCACTTCATTATATTTAAATGCAGATACTGTTGGTAGCAATATTGATACAGCATGGTGGACAACGGATTTCCCGGGATTAAATGTGGTGTACACTGGACCAGATTTGTTGCCATGGAATCCTTTAGTTGATGTTTCTGGAATATCGAATTTCTTTGTGAATGGTCAAAGAATAGTTAATTTTTATTGGCATGGACAAAATAGTTTTGGTTGTAGTGCTACAGATAGCGTTATGATAATTTTTAACGAGCAACCCGTTGCAAATGCCGGAAATGATACTTTATTGTGCGGATTAACAAATAACCTTTTAGGTAGCTGGAGTATTTCCGGAGCAGAAGGAATATGGAGTCTTGATGTTGCTGGTTCGTCGGGATTAGTTAATTTTTACCAGAACAATGTGCCAAATGCTTTGGTGATGGCAACTCAACCAGGAGTTTATAATTTTATCTGGACAGAAAAAAATAGCTCAAACAATATTTGTGCTAGTTCGGATACCGTATCAGTAACGTTTTTAGCACCACCAACACCTTCTGTTGAAGCTGACTTTTCTGTTTGCGGAGATTTTGTCAGTATTCATGCTAATACTACTTTGACTGGTGGTCATTGGAGTGGACCAGCAGGGATTAATTTCTTTGATGCCTTGAATGGAACATTAAATTTAAGCTATAAGGATTCATTAACATCCTATATACAATGGAATATTCCTAACGACACAATTACAATGTTCTGGATTGATAATAATGGCGTGTGTTTTGGATCAGATTCTGTTAAAATTTATTTTGCAAGTATACAGACAGCAACTACACTTGTTAGTCCGGCAGACTCAGTAGTTTGTGGATCGCAATATAATATGTTAAACGCACAAAGTCCTGCATTTGGTTCAGGTTATTGGTTTGATCCAACATATTCATCAATATTTAGTCCCGATGCACAAGCAAATGCGCCAGCTGTAACAATTAACACTAGTGGATGGGGAACTTATGGTTATCATTCTTATTATTGGGTTACATTAAATGGTGAATGTAAAGACACCTCTGCAGCTGTGTTAGTTCATTTTATTGAGAAACCATTTCTTGCAACTTTAACAAATCCTAATGGAAATTACTGGCCTGGTTTATTTGGTGCAAACTCGAAAATTAAAACTGATACTGTTTGTGGTTTAAAAGTTGGGTTACTTCCATACGCATATGGAACATGGGCTGCAGTATCACCAGATACATATTTAAGTGGAAACCCAACCGATACAATAACTGCTGATAGTGCTACTGTTTTTGGAACACCTGATTATCGTGATTTTATATGGACTGCCGATTATCAGGGTTGTTCAAATATTGATACATTGAGATTATATTTTGCTCCAATTCCAACTGGTAATTTTGTGTCTGTTCCACCTCAATGTCCTAATACTATTGGAAGTTGTTGGCAATTTGTTGCTAACACAAATCAGATATTTGGCAGTGATTATGGATTAGATAATTTTAATTGGTTAATTGGTTCAGGAATTTATTGTGATACTTTAGCATCAACAAATAATGATACGCTTAATATCTGGTGGAATAATGGTGATCAGCACGATGTTAATTTAATAAGCAGAAGTCAATATGGTTGTACTTCATATTTAAGCAGGCAATTAATTAACGAACCATTTGCAGGCCAACTTAAAGGTCAGTTAACATCATCATTAGTTGTTGATTTTTCAACTTATGAATTATTTGTTTATAATACAATTCCAAATTCGCAATCTATTTTAAGAAAAAGGATTCAAGTTGAGCCTAATGGTAATTTTGTTTCTGATATTCAAAATGCAGGCGATTATTTTTTGAAAGCCCGGTCAGTATTAAATCAAAGTAGTACATCTTTAACAAATTCATATTATCAAAATGTTTGGGAATGGACAAATGCACAAACAATAAACTTTAGTTGCGAAGACACAAATAATATAAGTTTACAAATGCTTGGATATACTTCTCTAACTGGAGGTGATGGTGTTTTAAGTGGGAAATTAGTATATGACATAACAAATGAGCCTTTAGCAGATGCAGATATTTATTTGCAAAATGAATTGACAAATGAACCTGTTAAGATTGTAAAAACAAATTCTTTAGGAGATTATGTAATTACAGGAATTCCAGAGGGTCAGTATAAGTTAAAATGTGAAGTACCTGGTTTACCTCAGGTAACAACTCATCATTTTAATATTACAAATGATAAATTTAATTTTATTTATGTGAACTTTGTTGCTGACTCAAGTTTTTCAAATGGTAGTTATGGTTTTGGTATATATGCCGACACTAGCAGCACTATTAATGTTCCTCAGGTTGACATTTTTGATGGGTCAATTAAAGTTTTTCCATCACCATTTAAAGATAACATAAATATTTCATTCAATAATCTAATAAAAGGAAGTTGTAGTTTATTTGTTATAGATAATATAGGAAATGAAGTTTATTCAACCAGATTTGTTTTATCAAGCAACAAAGAAAATGCTGTAAATATTTCAACTTCTTATCTTAATAGTGGAATTTATTATGTTAAAATAATATCTGAGAATGGAGTATTTGTTAAAAAAGTTGTAAGAGATTAATTTATAGTAGTTTAATTGTTATTTAAATGGGCTGATGACTGAAAAGCCCATTTATTTATTTCAATCCTTTAATGAAAACATGTTAAATAGCATAAAGAATTGTGTCAAGCAACATGCACTGTTTCTTGTAACATTCTAATTTTGCATATGTAATGTGGGAGTTAGTGGCTGTTAATTAAATAACATAGAATCTCACTTACTGTTATATAATAGTTATTAAATGAAACACTTTTATAAATATTTAGCAGGTTCTATATTTTTGTTTTTTCTTGCAGCATTTTTAATAATTGTAAAGGGAAATGAATTAAAAACAGGACTTTCTTTTTTATTTAACAATTCATTAAATAAAGCAGCACCACATGGCACATGTAATTCTTGCCATATAAATCATACATCTCCTGGTTCACAATTAACAATGGTCGGAGGCAATGCAAATTTATGTATGAGTTGCCATAATCCATCTGGAACAGCTGCTACTATGCCATTCACAAATGCAATGAAAGCAGTTCCTGGTTTAAGTGGAAATTCTCATGCTTGGAATAAAAATTCTGTAAATTCATTATATGAAACAAACTTAACAACAAACACTGAAATGTTATTAAGAGTAATTAATGACACAATAGTTTGTTCCACTTGTCATAATCAGCATTTGCAAACTTATGCTCCTTTTTTAAGAACTTCAAATATTGGTGATGCAATGTGTAAAAATTGTCATACAGTCCGTGACATTAAACGATATTCGGATAATACATTAAATAGAGGAAGTCACCCTGTTGGAATTACTTATAATATTGCTGATCCACGGTTAAATCCGGTTCCACTTAATTCAATGATATTAGTTGATTCAAAAGTTGAATGTTCTAGTTGTCACAATGTGCATAATGCCACATCAAATGATGGTAATTTATTGAGGCAAACAAATAATGATGTTTTGTGCAAGAGTTGTCATACTTATGGTGACCATATGGGAATGACTTGTGCAAGATGTCATAAAACCCATAATACAGATAAGACAAATATTTTTATGATAAATAATAATATTGTTACTCCTAGCAGTGGAATAAAATCTGTTATTCTTACCGCAGAAAGTGGTGCCAACTCTTATGCTGATGCTGACGCTACTTTTAACGGAATCTGTGAAGTTTGCCATACTGGAACTAATTATCATAAGCATGATGGAAGTGGAGGAGCTCATAACAATGCTTCAAATTGTATTACATGTCATCCCCATGACAACGAGTTTATGCCAAGTGGTGATTGCACTGATTGTCATAACATAGCGCAAGATAATGGTGATGGCATCCCTGTTGGTGGCAGAAGAGCTGTAGTTGGCGAATTTCCTGTAGCTAATGCACATGCACATTACGGAGCTGTGCTGGATGGTGCTGGTTGTGTTATTTGTCATGATATGTCAGCTCATCAAAGTGGGTATGTTAATCTTATTGATGCTGATAATAGTGCTACAATCTATCATTTTTTAAAACCAGATTCTTTACATAGTGATCCTGATGTTTCAAATTTTTGTCAGAGTTGTCATGATTCAAATGGAGCAACCCGTTTAGCAACACCATTAAACCCATTTGGAAATGGTAACATTGCTCCAAATATTGCAAGTAAATTCTTAGGTAGTTTGCAATGGAACGAAACATACGGTGATTTTTGTTGGGGTACAGAAGGAACAATGCGTGGTGTAAACAGTCATCATGATATTAGTAATGCCGATCAATTATTTAGTGGTGCAAAACTAGAATGTTTAAATTGTCATGGAGCTCATTTGGTTTCGAAAACATCACCTCTTGCCGATCCGTTTAATTTAAATACAAATTGGGTTGGTACAGGAAATGGTTTTTGTTTAAGTTGCCATAACGGAGGATCAGGACCTGCAAATCCAGGATTTCCTGCAAGTGTAAAAGGACCAACTATTCCATTAAGAGGATTAGAGTCATGCAACTATGGAGGTTCTCCCTGGTGGGTTGATTACAGATGGTCAAATACAGCACATGGACCAAATTCAAAAAGAGGTTGGACTGGTTATTCTGGAGCTCCTCAATTTAATATGCTTTGTTTGGATTGTCATGATTCGCATGGTTCATATACAGAAACCAATACTTTAGGAAATCCTTATATTATTCGTGACGTTGTTAACGGTACTTCATATATTGATGATGGCGAAAGATACACTGGTCCTTGGTATGGTCCGCCATGGAATACATTTGGTGTAAGCAGAACTGTGGAAGTTACCATAACTGGATTAAATGTTAGTTGGGGTGGTGCACAGGGTTTATGCAATGTTTGCCATGCAAACTGGTATAATGCTTCACCAATGTCGCATGATTGTGAAGGTTGTCAGTTTTGCCACGGTCATGGGCAGGCATATGGAGAATATGATTGGGTTAGTTGGTCAAATGATTTACCTTGTCCTGCTAAAAAGAATTTAGGAAACAGCAATAATACTAATAAGCCACCGCTGCATTTAAATGCGAATTAAATGGAATAAGTTTATTTAGATAGCTAAATTAATGCAACTGTTAAGATTTAGTTTACGTATAAACTTAGTAAAGTTGAAAAATTTATTTCATGAAAAATTATATGTTATCCAGAATCGAGGTTAAAAATATTTTTCTGATAACAAGTATAATAATTTTTAATTTATTTTTTTCAAACTTTATTTTTTCTCAAACTACAACATTGTCTTCTACTAATCCAGCAGTGCCAGCAGCAGCTGTTTATCCGAACACGATTAAAATTTCAATTTACCAGTTCACTTTAATTTCAACTGCAACTCCAAATTTTACAGGATTTAATTTTACTACAAATGCAGGGTATGTTGCAGCAGATATTACTAAATTCAGACTTTGGACTAACACTACAAATAATTTAACAACAGCTACACAGGTTGGTGCTGATTTAACAACTTCTTTAGGGCCTGGATTACATACTTTTGCTGCTTTTACTCAGGCTTTATCAACATCAACAAGGTATTTTTGGGTAACAATTGATGTAAGCTCAGTACCGGTAGTCGGAAATATAATAACTGTAGCTGCTATTACTACAGCAAATATAACCATTTCAGCCGGAACAAAAGCCGGAAGCGCATTTATTGGAGGGTCACAAACATTTACTAATCCTCACAATGTATGCAGTCAATGCCATATTAATCATACTGCTCCAGGAGGTCAGATAACCGGAGTAAATGGAAATGCGAATTTGTGTATGAGCTGTCATGTAACAACTGGCACGGCAAGTTTAAAACCTTTTGATAATACTATGAAAGCAATTCCTGGTACTAGTGGTAATTCTCATGCCTGGGATAAACCTGCAGTAAATGCTACTTTTGAGTCTAATACTCCGTCTGATGCGCTTATGGCTGCCAGATTACCAGGCAATCAGATTATTTGTTCTACTTGCCATAACCAGCATAATGATAATACCAATAATTATTATACGCGAATTTCAAATGCAGGAGATAACATGTGTAAAAATTGTCATACTTCAAGAAATGTTGGTAGATGGATAGACAATCCTGCATTAAATAAAGGAAGCCATCCTGTTGGTCTAGTATATAACGGAGGAGTTGGGAGTTTAAAAGCTTCACCAACTTTGCCACTTCAGCTAATAAGTGGAAAAATAGAATGCTCAAGTTGTCATAAAACTCATTATGCTACATCAACAGATGGATATATTTTGAGAGCAACGAATAATGATGTTTTGTGTACTAGTTGTCATAATTATGGAAGTCATCAGGGTCAAGGCTGCAAGGTTTGTCACGATACCCATAATCCGGTTAAAACTAATATTTATCAAATTAAAGATAATGTTGTAACACCAAACAGTGGAACTAAAGCTGTTGTTTTTACAGCAGTAAGTGGAGCCGGATCATTTGCTGATGGTGCAACTCCCTATAATGGTATTTGTGAAGTTTGCCATACGTTGGCAGCTTCTGCTTATCATCATAATAGTTCACCTGGGACTCATAACAATAGTTCAGATTGCAGAACATGCCATCCACACAGTAACAACTTTACTCCAATTGGCTGTCATAATTGTCACGATTCGTCACTTCCTAATCTTTATCCTGCAACCGGCGCACATGCTGCTCATTCAGGTCCTCCTTATAATTTTAAATGTGAAACATGTCATTATCAATACGGACAAGGTGGAACTTTAGAACCAACACATGGCAGCGGAACAACGAATGTTGTTTTTAAACCTACAGGATTAGCAAGAAGAAATGGTTTAGATTCGAATACACCTACATGGAATTCTGTTGCAAAAACATGTAGTAATGTATATTGTCATAGTAATGGACGAACTGCATATCGTGGTACAGATGGTACCGATACCTGGAGTTCAACAACAGGATCGCAGGCCGGAACATATACAACAACTCCAAGTTGGACTACAGGTACTATAACAACGTGTAGCTCATGTCATCCAGGCTCGGGAAACATGACCTCGCCATATACAATATCACCTCCGGGACTTGCAGATCCATTACCTCCTGCAACTGGTTCTCACCAAAGAGGTGCACATACATCAAATTCACAGGAATTATCAGGAAATGGATGGACTGCAGTTAATTGTTTTTGGTGTCATAATACAAATAATGGACTATCTGGAAGTAATATGTATCAGGGTACATATGGTACTACTTATCATGTTGATGGGTTAACATTATTTAAACCAAGAAGTTTTGTAAATGGTGGAACAATGGTTAATAATACAACCGGTGGTAGTTTTAGTTATTCAAAACTAGGCTCAGCAGCACATTGCGGACAAGGTAAAACTTGTTGGTAATTATTTTAATCTGCTTTACTTTTGCATTATAAATGTAATCGTAAATTATTAAAATACATTGTGTTAAATTTGTTTGTTGATAAACTCTAAAATTTTTATTTACACTTTATACAACTTTATCATATCAAAATAAAACGAGGGCTTTGATAAAATCAAAACTCTCGCTTATTAGTAAAAACAAACTAAAACTTATAAATAAATGCCAGTAATGCTCTGGTATTTGCAATTGCTTTTCCTTCGGTTACTTTTCCTTTAGAATCGCCATTTGCTTTTCCGTAAGTAGCAACGGTGTGTTCAATTTCGAGTGCAATATTTAATTTCCCTGCAATAAAAACAACTCTTGGAGCAACTCTGTAAATATTATCAATATTAGATCCTCTTGCGTAGAAATTTGCTGTTTTTATAGAATCGGCAGAACCTAGATTCATTGTATAACCTGCAAACAACCCAACCTGCAGTTTCTTGCCGTTAGTCTGAATATCAGTCCAGAATGACCCTGTATTAAGATTTGTAAATTCTTTTTTTCCTGTAATAGTATCTGATATTTCTTTTACAGCATAACCACCAATCATAACCATATCATATGCATTTTGCGCATAAACTCCTTCCAACGTAATTGTTATAGGTTTAAACTTTAATTTCGCAAAACCAACTGCAGATATACTGCTTATTGTTTGATCTGATTTATAATTCTTACTGACTACTGTAGTGTATAAATCTGGTTTTAAAGTTTTATAGTCAACACCTGCTCCAAAAACGTGTTCTGCAGAATCTGGTTTAAACTGAATCTGAAAATGAGCATTTGGGATACCCGAATTTCTCATATATTTAGAACTTGCTGCAGATGTTGTTACAGTACTTGAAGTTGGTCCGGCACTTGTAAAATCGCGCTGTGAGAATATGGCAGCAATTAAACTTAATGGTCCAAGCTTATGTGTTAATCTAACCTGCGGGTTACGTGAGAATGGTTGAAAAGGTGCACCGGTATTAAAAGAAATTACAGCAGGAAATGCTTCGGCAATAAACATTGGATGCCAGTATTGTCCAGCTAAAAGTTCAGTTTTTTTCCAGTTTAGTTTTACAAAACCATGTCTTAATCTGAATCCATTAACATCATCTAAACCAGCACCTGAATTTCCAAAAAAATCAGCTTCTATTACTCCCGATGTTTTTGCGCCAAAAGCTTCGGGGCCAGTAATAGTACCTTTTAGTCTTGATTGGATTGAAAGCATATTATAATTAGAACCAGCATTAATATCTTTATTATTTGCATCCATTAACTCATTTTCGGGATACAATAAAAAATGACCTTCTCTGATACTTACATTTTGTCTGGTATCGTAAAAAACATCAGATTTAACAAAGCCGGAGAAAGATATACCATATTTTGGTTCTTCTTTTTTGTCCTGAGCATTAACCAACAAAGAAGAAAATGCTAACAATGTGAAAACAATTTTTCTCATTTTTTAAAAATTTAAAATTATTTACTAAAGTCTTTTGTTGAATTATCTTTTTGTGTCATTAACGAAACAACAACTAAAGCTATTACTGCAAGTGGTATAGAGATAATACCAGGATTATCCAAAGGTATTGGAGCATCTTTAGGTATCAGGCCATATTTTTCCCACATGGTTGGTGAGAATAGAATAATGCCAATAGAAGAAATAATACCTACAACAATAGACCATGATATACCTTTTGCTGTTGTTTTTTTCCAGAACAACAAGAATAAAATTGCTGGCAAATTTGCCGAAGCTGCAACTGCAAAAGCTAATCCAACAAGAAATGAAACATTCATACCTTTAAACAATATTCCCAATAAAATTGCAAAAACACCAACACAGAATGCGGCAATTTTTCCTGCTTTTACCTTGCCTTTATCTGTCATTTCTACCTTCAGATATTTATCAATAAAGTCGTGAGCAATAGCACCAGACGAAGCTACAATTAGTCCACTAACAGTTCCAAGCACTGTAGCAAAAGCAATAGCAGAAATTATTGAGAATAATCCTACTCCAATAGATTTGGCTAAAAGAGGACCTGACATATTACTACTTTCTACATCCAATACGCCGTTAATCATTGAACCTAATCCCATGTATAATGTTAGCACATAGAAAAATCCAATTGCTGCAATTGCAACAATAGTTGATTTTCTGGCTGCACGTTGACTTGGTACAGTATAATATCTGATTAAAATATGAGGTAATGCAGATGTTCCTAAAAATAATGCAAGCATAAGAGATAAGAAGTTTAATTTATCCCAGAAAGTTGCACCTGCTGCAGCTGATAATTTGTATAACAGACCAGGTTTCATAACATCTTTGCCAGATGTTACTTTTTGGTAATAAACAGTTACTTTTTCTTCACCATCAGTAAATGCTTTTTTAGAAAAGCGAACAATTTCGCTATTTTCAATAGTCTTTATAAATTGAAAAGGACCAACAGGACCTGTTTTGTCTACTTCTTTACCATCAACAATTATTTTACTTAAATGTCCAACCTGATAAAATTTATTTGCAGATTTTGGAGCTCCGTTATATAATTTGTCACCATTTGGCAACACAGTAATATAAAGCATTTCTTCTAGATTTGCGCTATCATCTTTTTTATTTAAATGATACCAACAATCTGCTCCCTTTTTATTAACCTTAACAAAAACCAACTTGTCAACTACTTTAGTTGTTTTTACAATACATGTTGAGTCAGGTATGGCAACAACTGTATCATTTGTTACATTAGCAGCAATTAAATCAAATTTGTGATAATTTGCATTTGGAGTTAATGTTAATCCATTATTTAATATGTATATTGTAAGTATTGTTGAAAAAACTACCAGTAATGCACCTTTAATAAATTGAACATAAGTAGTAGAAGTCATACCTGCTGTTGCAACAATAAAAATAACAATTGAGCCAACAATTACAACACCCATCCAATGTGGTAATCCAAGCAATGGTACTACTAAATCACCAGCTCCAACCATTTGTGGAATCAGATAAAATATTGAAACAATTAATGTACTTATTGCAGCAGTAAGTTTAATAGATTTAGAATTAAATCTTGAGTCAAGTGCATCTGTAAAAGTATATTTTCCTAGTTTTCTTAATGGTTCGGCAACCAGAAATAATGCAACTACCCAACCTGCCAAATATCCTATTGAATATAAAAAACCATCATAACCGGAATAAGCTATCATTCCGCATATTCCCAGAAATGATGCAGCAGACAAATAATCTCCGGCAAATGCAATACCATTAACAGCCCAATGAATTTTTCCGCCGGCAGCATAATAACTTGCAGCAGATTTTGTTTTACGGGCGAAATAAAAGGACAATCCTAACACTAAGCCCACTATAAATACAAAAATTATTATAGCTAAATTTGATACTTCGTAAATCATATTATTTCTTTTTTATATTTATTTTTTATTCATTTTGTTCTCCATTCTTGTGCAGAAATAGTTATATATAAATCCCATAACTATAGCAAGTACTATTAATCCAAATCCATAGATAATAGCAATGTTTTGTCCGCCTATTAACTCTAGTCCCATTAATTCGGGCTTAGTAAGACCTATAGCTACAAATCCTGCATAAATTAATGTGTAAACAATAAACAGTATTACCCCTAATTTAGCTTTTTTGGGAGCTGCATTATCGGTTTCAATAACATTAGTTGGTTCGTGAAGCATATTTCCTCCTTTTTTAATTTAGATTATTACTGCCAAAGATATCCAGAAAAACATATTTCAGTCATTTATATACATAGCTGTACAACATGTTTATAAAACTCCTATATGTTTAATAACAACAATAAAATTCTACTAAAACTATAGACTTACAAGAGGTTAGTATACATCAGTAGTAATTACTCTCATAATAAGGTAATTCGCAAATAATGCTATGCATACGTTGATTAGATTTTTTATTTAACAAATAATACATGCTCTACAACCCATCTTATATATTGTGCTTTATAATAAACAAGCAATAAAAAACATCTTAATTACTCTTTGTTAATTAACTGCTTTTCTGTATTTTATTGTCAAACTAATTTTTTCATATTATAAACAGCAAATAGAAACTATTACAAATAGATCCAATAAGTTTTTTGCTGTATAACATAATTTGCTGCTTTTCATTTTAAAAATGAATAATCAAGCAAACAGAAAAACGGTCATTTTTTATTATTTATCAGATTTAAATAATAATTTTAATCTTTATTGTAAATACAAATAAACATAGGTAGTACCAAATAGCAAAATTACAACAATGAAAATTCAATATTGCTCTGACTTACACCTTGAATTTGACCATAACAATAAATACATTAGCAAAAACCCACTTTTGGTAAACGGAGATATCTTAATATTAGCTGGTGATATTGTTCCGCTTCATGACGAATTCTTTAAAGATTCTTTTTTCAGTTTTATTGCAGACAATTATAAAAAAGTATTCTGGGTGCCAGGCAACCATGAGTTTTATCATAAAGACCTTTCTGAATTTAGTAATTCCTATAATATTAAATTAAGAAGTAATATTAACATCGTTCACAATATTGAATTAGAATATGAAAACATTAAGTTTATTTTTAGTACCTTATGGTCTAAAATAAGCAGTAATAATGAAAAGAATATTGAACAAAGTGTTTCTGATTTTGATTGTATCGAGAAAAAGGAAAAAAAGATCAGAGCTTCCGATTTTAATAAATTACATAACGAAAGCCTGAGTTTTATAACCCAAGCCTTAGCAAACAAAGAAAACAAAACGGTTGTAGTAACACATCATCTACCTTCAAATCTTTGCAACTCTAACATTCATAACAATAGTCCAATTAACGAAGCTTTTTGTATTGACTTAACAGAGTATATCGAGAGCTGCGATGCAAATTTCTGGATATACGGCCATAGTCATTATAACCAAAAACCATTATTTATTGGGAATACCATTTTGCTTACAAATCAATTAGGATATGTTCATTGCAATGAACATGGAAAATTCAAACATAATGCAAACTTCTCTATATAGGTTAATTTGTTATCCTAAAATCAACACCCATCTTATTTTGATATGCAGGAATTAACGAAAGCACCTTTTTTAATACGAACAATTCCATTTCTATAAGTTTTTTTGTGCTGAAAGAATTTGACAATGGAAGATTCTCCTCAATTAAAGATATTTGGTTCTTAAACCTTAATTTCATTAAATAATTGTAAGCAAAAAGTATTTCGTCTATAGTACTTGAAGTTATTATCTGTTTTGCTTTTAATTCATTTAACCTATCAATTGTATTTGTACACCAAATATTATTTTGTAAAGCATATGTTCTTGCAAACATAATTAAAGGATTAATGGCATTTTTTAAATCAATCATCTCAGCATTTTTTTCTGTTATAATATTTCCTGAAGAAATCTGTTGAGATTTTATATTAAATGTATTGTATGCTAAATGATATAAAAATAAAGGTTGTTCATTAATAAAATGACTTATAGTTTTTCTTAATCTTTCGGAGAATGCCTCATTTCCGTAGATATTTCTAAAATCAAAAAAGATAGTGGCATCAAGAAGATTCTGAGGTTCGGGAGTAGATAACCAGTTAATAAAATATTTTTCCCATACACTAATTGGTTTGCACCATTGCTGATTCTTTGCCATAATGTTCCCTTTACAAAAAGAATATCCTATATAATTTAATGAATCGCAAATTTTTTCTCCCAACCTATTAAAATACTCACTAACTATAATTTCATTTTCTTTTGGAACATCCTCATAAATAATAGCATTATCTTGATCAGTATATAATGTTTCCTCTCTCCTTCCTTCGCTACCCATACAAATAAAAGAGAAACTAACCGGAGGTTCACCAATTTCTTTAATTGTTAAATCTATTATTTTATTTATTACTACATCAGAAAAAGTAGAATTAATAACAGTAATATTCTTAACCGCAATTTCACTGTTAATTAAAGGCTTTACAAGCAAATTTAAATTTTTATAATTCTGTTTTATCTCTTCCCTTGTAAAAGAATTCTTAACATTTTCGATAAAGAAGGACAATGAATTTTTTAAATTCATATTAATGTCACTTATTTTAAGAATACCTGAAACCTCCTGTTTTTCGTTTTTTACAACAAGGTGATTTATGTTCTTATCTTCACAAATATTTAAAGCCTCGCACACCGAACAGCTCTCTGTTATATAATTAACCGGAGAACTCATTATTAGATACACCGGATTTTCTAAATGCAGATTTAGAGCAAGTACTCTTTTTTGAATATCACTATTAGTAACAACTCCGATATAGTCTTTATCATTTTTTGTAATTAACAAAATATCTGTTTTTCTATTTGTTAATATTTTCACAGCATCAGCTATTGTAGAATCAGAATCAATACTGTTTTGAGGAATAACAAAAGGTCTAACAGGTTGCTCAATTAAAAAGCTACTTAACTTAAGATTTGATATTAATGTATTTGATTCACGCTTTTCATTTTCCTGTACTGTGATATCTTCAATAATACCATCACATATTAATTCTTTTGCATTTTCGCTATTAAACGCAATCAATGTAACAGAAACCATTATATAATCATTGTTCTTCTTTTGAATTTTTAGAGTTTTATTTTTTATTACTCCATTTTTCAATAAACTATTTCTCAGAGTTTTTCTATCTTCAGAACTTGCAAGCATCTCTAGTATATATGTGTTTGACAATTCCTTAAAGTTATTATAACCTAAAATTCTAATTGCTGTATCATTTGCAAAAAGAAATTTTCCTTTGGTATCGATTGTTGCTCTGAAAAAACCAATATTTAATGTACTTATAAGTTTCTGATAATCTAAACTTGAAAGATTTAAATTTCTGTCAATAGATATATCTTTTACAATAATTATATTAACAGCTTTCTGGTGAAAATTTGCAGTAGAAGATGTAATAAGAACATCTATATATTCTCCACTTTTCTTTTTAAGTTTTATTTCATAAAGTCCATCTTTTACACTTTGTTTAGAAAAAGTTTCAAAAACTTCTTTATTATTATTTTCGCTAATAAATTCAATAAATGAAACATTTATTAGGCTTGAACTTTCATAACCAGTCATTCTGCTTATTACAGCATTTGCAAAACTAATTTTTCCATCGATGAGCATTATTAAGCCTTCTGTTGCAGCTTCAACCAGGGTTTTATATTTCTCTTTAGATTCATCCAAATCATTTTCGGCTGTAATTCTTTTTCGTTCAATTTTTAAACTTTGTTGAGAAATAAAAATTAGTAGAAAAGCAATCAGTATTGAGATTCCAATTGAAATTAACAGCAATTTATTTGTAAGCGCAGTAATTTCTTTTTTTACATCTTCAATATAAATACCTGTTCCGATAACCCATCCCCAGGGTTTAAAAATTTTAACATATGATAATTTTGGAACAATATGAAGCGAATCATCTTTCCACTGCCACATATAATCTACATATCCATGTTCAGATTTTTTTACAGTTTTAACAAATTCTACAAATAATTTTTTACCATGCGGATCAGTTAAGTTTGACAAGTCCTTTTTATTTAAATCTGAACGGTATGGATGCATTATCATTACAGGATACATATCTGTAATCCAGAAATAATCTTTATTTTCTTCTCCGTAACGCAAGTATTGGATTCTTGAAACAGCAGTATTCTGTGCATCTTCACGTGACAACAATCCATTTCTTTCATCATTTTCATATTTTGATAATATGCTCCAGGCAGAATTGGTTAGCTCTTTAATCATTTCCCGCTTACCATTCATGATATTTTCTTTAAAACTGGGAATTATTATAAAGAATATTGTTAAGAAAAACAAAAAGATTGTAAGTAGTGTTGGCAGAATTATTCTTATAAAAAAATTCTTAGAACTATTTCTCTGCGTTTTCATTTTAAAAACATAAAGTTTGTATATACAAATTTATTAATTTTTAACTTATACCTCAAATAAAATATCACTGTTAAAAATGTTTTTTAATTACTATTTAAAGTGTTATAATCTGTTTAAGTTAAGAATAAATTTCATCAGACATTAACTGCTATTATTCAAAAATAAATATAGTTGTTATTTAATCAGCTTTTTTTTGTTTTACTTACTTTAAAATTTATCCGTATCTTAATTGGAAATCAAATGCTATATTGAAGAATAGTCATGATTATTTTTTCAATTAAAAAACTATTGGTTTGAAATGAATAATTGCTCTCAAACATTAGTTCTAATAACAGATTTTTTAAATTTATAGGAGAGCTTTTACTATTTTTACTAATTAACATATAATTCATTTTATGAAAGAAAATTCAACAGAAAAAAATTATAATAAAACATCCAATCCTGCACCACTTGGTTTAGCCGGATTTGGTTTAACCACTATTTTACTAAACCTTCATAACGTGGGAGCATTCCCGTTAGATTCAATTATTATGTCAATGGGTTTCTTTTATGGGGGTCTTGCTCAAATAATCGTTGGAATTATGGAATGGAAAAAGGATAATACTTTTGGAACTGCTGCATTCACGTCATATGGAATTTTTTGGATTTCTTTAATTTTCATATGGGTATTACCTAAAATGGGCTTGGCTGAAGCACCCACAAACAGGGCAATGGGTTGCTATCTTGCAGTATGGGCTTTATTCTCATTCTTTTTATTTCTTACAACTTTTAAATTGTACAAGGCATTGAGAATAGTTTTTGGATTGCTTGTTGTTTTATTTGTGTTACTCTCAGCTGCAGATTTCACCGAAAACCAATTAATAAAAGTAATAGCAGGATATGTTGGAATTATATGTGGAATTTCAGCATTATATTCTGGTATGGCACAGGTTTTAAATGAATATTACAAGAGGTCTGTTTTGCCTATTGGTGAGATTGTTACAAAAGTAGCAGTAATAAATACTCCTTTAGCTAAAACATAATAGCTAAATAATACTCCTATATTGAATAATGTTATATAACTTGTTAATTTGTGTTTAATAAAATGTGCAACTATAAAACTCTTCTAGTTGCTATATAACATATATGTTTTAGGTATTTCAAAATTAGAATTATCAATTGTTTGATTAATTATTTTGCTAACTGTTATACTTGATTTAATATCTCTAAGTAAAGTTCTCTCTATTTGTTGAATTGGCATAAAACCATTGGCATCTGGAATAGTTAGAAAATACTGGTAACAATTATCAGTTTTATTCCATAACTGAACAAATTTTTGGTAGAAATAATATTTTTTCCCAGTTACCCAAAATGTAATTTCCGTATTTTCAGTATGATTCTTTACACGCCACTGCTGACAATTAAAACCAGAAATAATTTTAGTATTGTTTGATTTGATAATTTTATATTCATTTGTTGATACTTTATTGTAATTATTAACCGGAATATTACAGTACATCTTTTTATAATGATGTAAAGCTGTAATTGTTTCTTTTTCTAAATCAAATAATAAACTCTCTTCAGGCTTACCGTTTTTAATATTCTTGTCGAGTTTTACCGAATTTTGTTTGATAGTTAATTGATATGAAACTGTATCAAATGAACTTCTTTCCAACAACTCAATTATTCCTTCAAAACTTTTTGAATCATCGGGTGATATTGATTTACTTAGTTTTTCTGATTTTACATTTTTTAGTTTTCTAGAATCTACTTTAATATTATTTCCAGAAACACCTAATAATGTTACACAAAACGCAGTAATTGAAATAACAAAGACGAATATTTGAGCTAGTGATTTCATTTGAGTAGCGATTTTGCCTTATCAAAGATAAGCCAAAAGTGTCTGATAATAAGAGTATAATATCCTAATTTAAATAAGTAAATTTACTTGTTTAAGGAAGATAAAATGAAAAAAAACTAAAGCTAATTATCTTACAACAATTAATTTACTATTAATTTACGTGATATTACTTCAGTTTCAGATTTAAAATTAACAAAATAAATTCCCCTTGCAAATTCAGACAAATCAATTATTATTTCATTGCCAGCAATATCAGCTTTTTTTAGCTCCGATATTCTTTTACCATTCTCAGTTGTTATATCAATGCAAACAAGCTTTTTATAATTGTCAGGAATTAAAAGCTTAACATATTCCGATGCAGGATTAGGAAAAACTGAACATATTGTGGTTTCATAATTATCGCAAATTCCAAGATTTGTAATATTAACTGCAACTGAATCGGTATAGCTACATCCACTATCATTATATACAGTAAGACTATAATTATGAACACCAAATCCTGCAGTCTGGCCATTAACAACAATAAAATTCTGAGTGCTGCCAGTACTCCATAAGTAATTGCTAAATGATGGAGTTGTACCAATTATTATTGTTTGAGTGTTACTAATCGAAAGGTCGTTTCCTAAATCAAAATAAGGTATTGGCGAAACACTTATAAATACCTCATCAGTTGAATTGCAGTTAAAGTTATTTGTTACAGTTAGGCTATAATTTCCTGTTGTGTTAACTGTTGTTATACTATCTGTACTTCCATTTGACCAATTATAAGATAATAAATTACCCGGTGCATTTATTATGTATGGAGCACAACCGGATGTATCGGGTCCAAGATTTAAAACTGGAAGTGGATTAACAGTTACCGTAACGGTATCAGAATTAATACAAGTTAAACCATATAATACTATAGAATAGTCGGTAGTAATACTTGGATTTACAATAATGCTATGAGTTGTATCAAGTGTATTCCACACACAAGTTCCGGCATCACTAACAGCAGTTAATGTAATATCATCGCCCACACAAATATTTGAGACAGGTAAAATAATAACATTTGGCAAAACATCAACAGTTACATCTACAGAATCATAAGAGAAACACCCGTTTAAATTATCGTAACTATATACAATTGTTTGAATACCACTACCAGCAATTGAAGGAGAAAATGTATTACCAGTTACTCCAGGGCCAGAAAAGATACCACCTGCTGGTATTCCTGTCATAACATCAGGAGAATCGTATGGACAATAGAAAGTACTTATTCCTGAAAATAAAACAGTAATTGCATTTACAATATTAAAAATAGCAGTATCAGAATTTGCACATCCAAAAGAATCTGTAAAAGTATAATATGCAGAATAAGTTCCCGGTATTAATAAATTTGGGTCTAAAATATTATTAATAATTCCGCTACCTGTAAAAGTACCTCCAGTAGGGGAGCCTGCGAGTATATCAGGAATCGCGTTTTTGCAATATTCTGTTGATATATCAGTAATATTAACAACAGGTAAAGAATGAACAATAAAAGTCATACTATCTATATTTAGACAACTATGTCCGTCTGTGTAATGATAAAAAATATTATGCGAACCAACTCCTGCGTTTTGTGGAATAAAAGTACTGTCTGTCATTCCTACACCTGTAAAATATCCTCCGAACGGAAAAACCCTGACAATATCGGATAAATCATTCTCACAAAATGAAGTATCTAATGCAGGATAAGTAAATGCAGTTTGTCCGTAAATATAAGTGGATTGACTTTTAGTATTTGTACATCCATTAATGTCTGTATAAGAGTAATAAACGGCATTATTTCCGAAAGGCACATTAGATGCATAAAAAACGTTATTGCTCATTCCTATTCCGCTAAATACACCTCCCATAGGACTTGCTAACAAAGTGTCGGGAATTGAATTGTAACAATATTCAGAATTTAAACCGGTAAAAGTAACAAAGGTTAAAGTATGAACAGTTGCCATCTGGGTTGAAACACCTGTACATCCATTTACATCAATATAAGTATAAGTAATTGCATGGTTGCCTACAAGTCCAACTGGTGAAAAAACATCTCCCGAAATTCCGCTTCCCGAAAACACTCCACCTGCTGGAGTTCCCTGAAGGGTGTCGTTTAAACCATTAATACAATAATCTGTTGACAAACCTGTAAAAGCAGTAACAGGTAATGTATTAATTGTTACAACAAAAGTATTGGTAGTGTCGATTCCACATACATTCTGAGAAACACAAAAATATGATCCACCATTACTAATATCTGCATTATTTATATTTATTGTATTGTTGGTTTCAGATAAAATACTTGAAGAATTTTTATACCACTGATAAAATATTGGTAAAGTTCCACTTACAATAGCAGTAATACTAATATCAGAGCCTACACAAATTGCACTATCTTGAATTAATGTAGTAAAAACAGGGGAACTATAAACTTCAACAGTGATAGGTAGTATTGAAACAGTTCCGACAGAATTAGAAATCACACAGGTATAAATACCAGCATCGGCTGAAATTACTGAACTTATTAACAACGTATCATTATTTATTCCAACCGGAACACCATCTTTTTCCCATTGATACATTAAAGGAAGTCCACTTGAAACTGTAACATTTAACATAAGTGTATCGCCAAAACATTTAGTATAGCTGCCGGGCTGATTTATAATAACTGGAGGAGAGTAATATTTACCAAAATAAAAACTAGTATTTATTCCGGCAGTACTAAACAAACCTCCACAAACAAGATCATTTCCTGAACTACTAATACAATAACCTTTATTATTTAATCCATTGCCAAGTGTTAACCAATTTGTGCCATCCCATTCGGCAATATTATTTGCAGAAACAGCACCTGCAGAAGTAAATGAACCACATGCAAAAATTGATGAACCAACTTGTTCGATACTATAAATTGTATTATTTGCTCCGGTTGCAAAAGGAATCCATGAACCGCCATTCCATTTGGCAATATTATTTACATTAGTAGACCCAGAGTTAATGAAGCTACCGGCAGCTGTGATTGTTGTTCCAATACCTAATATAGAGTAAACAGGTCCATCAAAGCCATTACCAATTGCTGACCATGAAGTGCCATTCCAGCTTGCAATATTATTTGCACTAACTCCGCCCGCATTTGCAAAACTACCACCGGCATATAAAAAACTTCCATGATGTATAACATTTACCGGTCCGTCGGTTCCTGCTCCCAAAGCTTCCCAAACCAAACCATTAAAACGTGCAATATGATTTGCAGAAATTCCTCCGATTGAAGTAAAATCTCCACCCACATATAAATATTGATCAAATAATTCCAATGTTCTAATAGTTCCATTACATCCGGTTCCTATGGGAACCCAAACCGAACCGTTCCAATATGCCAGATTACTTGCAGGTAATCCACCTGCCAAAGTAAAATCTCCGCCAACAACAGTCATTGTATCAGATGTTACAATCGCATAAACATTTCCATTAACTCCACTTCACAATGGATACCAGGAGTTACCATTAAATCTTGCTATATGACTAGCCGGCTGATTTGCAATAGAATCGAATTCTCCACCAATAAAAAAATCATTTCCAAAAACAGATATTGCAAAAATAGTTGAATCGGGTGCATTAGATAAACTAAATTGATTGTCCCACCGGTTATTTTGACAAAATGCATTAACAAATACAACTGTCAAAAGAAATAAAGCAAAAAGATTTTTCATATTAAAACAATTATATTTTGTAAATATAAAGAAATTTAAATTTCTCTTTTAATACAGTTTACGTTTTCTGATTTTATTTACCGAAATTTGCCATTAATTAATTTATTCTTAATACGGGTTTTCTTTGCCAATAAATCAGGTAATAATATATGACACTTTAATAACCAGAAGAGATTCGGTTACAAGATCTGTTATTGATCCATTTATTGTTGCTTCAAACAAAGATTTAACGGTTAATGAGAGCAACTTGTCTTTTTTAAATAATCATTGGTTACCAATTATTAACAGTGAAAAACAACGCGAAAATTATCAAACAGTAAAAGTTTTATCTACAAAAAAAGTTATTAATCCCTCAAAATACTATTTTGAAGGCAGTTACGATTGGTTGATTTTATTAATAGTATTTTTAGCTTTATTATTAGCCTGGATTAGAATATATTACAATAAGGTGATTATTCGCACATTTGAATCAACCATTAACCAACAATCTGCCAGAAAATTAATTGACGAAAAATCTAATATTCTTCAAAAGGCTTCAGCGTTTCTTACTGGCTTATATATACTTAGCTCTGGACTTTTTGTTTTTGAATTTTTAAATTTCTTTCATTTTAATATTTTTGATATAAAAGGCTTTAAACTTTTTATTTTTTGCATTATCTCGGTATTCATTTTTTATATAATTAAATCTTTTTTCTACTGGATAACAGGGGTTTTAGTAAAATCAGAAAGAGAATCTCATGAGTTTATAAGTAATGGAAATATTTTTTACAAATCGATTGGAATAATTCTTTTACCACTTGTTTCTACAATTCCATACGTGCCCGATTATGTTGCCGAAATCCTTTTGTATAGCGGAGTTGCGCTTTTTATTGTGTCATTTATAATGCGGGTAATCAGAGGTTTTGTTGTAAGTTTTCGATTTAGGCTTTCTTTGTTTTATTCTTTTTTGTATTTTTGTGCCTTGGAAATTTTACCTGTTCTATATGTTTACCAATTTATTCGAAATATATATTAACAAAGTGAAATTGAATATAATACACATTAAAATCGCATCGCTTTGAAAATCCGAAAGATTTTAATTTCCCAACCGGAACCACAAACCGAAAAGTCGCCATACTTCGACTTGGCAACTAAATTCAATTTAAAAATTGATTTTAAACCGTTTATTCATATTGAAGGAGTTTCAGTTAGGGAATTCAGGCAACAAAGAATAAATATTCCGGATTATACTGCCCTTATTTTTACCAGCCGTGCTGCAGTTGATCACTTCTTCCGAATTTGCGAAGAAATGAGAATCACTATGCCCGACACAATGAAGTATTTTTGTGTAACAGAATCAATAGCATTCTATATTCAAAAATATGTAGTTTACCGCAAACGAAAAATATTTTATGGCAATAATAATTTTGCCGACTTAATGGAATATATAATAAAGCATAAAGAAGAAAACTTCTTAATTCCTCTTACAGATCCACATAAATCTGATATGACTGCCATACTTAATAAACAGAATATTAAAAATACCATCGGCTATTTTTACAGAACTGTAAGTAGTGACATGACACAGGTGAATCTTGATGATTATGATATTGTTGTATTCTTTAGCCCGATTGGAATAAAATCATTATTCGAAAACTTCCCAAAATTTGAACAGAAAGATCTTTGTATTGGCACTTTTGGTCCAACAACAGCAAAGGCAGCTTTAGAAGCAGGTTTGCGACTTGATATTCAGGCTCCATCGCCCGAGTCACCTTCAATTACCGCTGCATTGGAATGTTTTATTAAAAAATGCTCTAAAGAAAAATAGCCAATATTGACAATTAATTCTTTAAAATTGTCGGTTGATAATTAACATATGCCTTTCAAATTCGGAAAAGCTGAACATCTTAAAAGCGAAAAAAGTATTACTCTTATTATAAATGAAGGTTTTTCATTTGTGATTTTTCCTTTGAAAATACGATGGATGCTTGTTCCAAAAACTGAAAAGGCAACAATTAAATGTGCTTTTAGCGTACCGAAAAGAAAATTTAAAAAAGCTGTCGACAGAAATTATATTAAACGCATTATGCGTGAATCTTATCGACTTAATAAAAATGAGTTGGTTTCTATAGTAAATAATAAAGAAGTTCAAATGAATATTCTTTTAACATATATTGGGGATGATGTGCCAAATTTTCAATTTATTGAATCTAAAATAATCTTAACTTTACAGCGTTTAATAAAACTGAATGAAAAAAGCGATAACAGCGGTATTAATATTTCTGGTAAAAATTTATAAGTATGTCATTTCGCCAGTGTTACCAAATTCATGTCGCTATACTCCTACTTGTTCTGCTTTTGCAATAGAAGCTCTTCAAAAACATGGACCTTTTAAAGGCACTACTTTATCAATAAAAAGAATTTTATCATGTAATCCATGGGGAGGACATGGTTACGATCCGGTACCTTAATTAATTTTTTAATGAAAAAGATTTTTAAAAGAATAAAGATTTGGATGATTGCAACTTTTTTAGGAGTTGCATCTCTAACCCTTGTTGCATTTGATGACAACACCACATTTGAAATAGCAAAAAACCTTGACATTTATTATACACTTTTCAGGGAACTTAATTTGTATTATGTTGACGACACAAAACCCGGCGATTTAGTTAAGAAAAGCATAGATGCAATGCTTAATTCATTAGATCCGTACACTGTGTTTATTCCAGAATCACAAATGGAAGATTTCAGGTTTATGACAACCGGACAATATGGTGGTGTAGGTGCTTTAATTAGAAAAGATGGAGATTATGTTGTAATAACTGAGCCTTATGAAGGTTTTCCTGCTCAGAAAAATGGAATAAATGCAGGAGATATTATTATTGAGATAGACGGACTATCTATTAAAGGAAAATCGTCAAGCGAAGTAAGCGACATGCTTAAAGGGCAACCAAAAACAAATTTGAAATTAACTTTAAAAAGACCCGGAACTGCCGACCCTATTGAGAAAACAATAGAAAGAGAAGAAATTAAGATTGATGCTGTTCCTTATTATGGAGTAATTAGTGATAGCATTGGCTATATTAATTTATCTAGTTTTACAGAAAGTGCGTATTCGGAAGTTAAAAAAGCACTTGTAGATTTAAAAGAAAATAAAGGAGTAAAATCAATAATTTTTGACTTACGTGGTAATCCCGGCGGGCTTCTAATAGAAGCGGTAAACATTACTAATTTATTTGTCGAAAAATCTGAGCCAATTGTTAGCACAAAAGGTAAAGTAAAAGACTGGGATAAAAATTATACTGCATCAATGGCACCTGTTGATACTAAAATGCCAATTGTTGTTCTCGTAAATAGCGGTTCGGCTTCAGCTTCAGAAATTGTTTCGGGAGCTATTCAAGACCTCGACAGGGGCGTAATAATCGGTCAACGTACTTTTGGAAAAGGTCTTGTTCAAACAACACGTCCTTTAAGTTATAATGCAAAACTTAAAATTACTACAGCTAAATATTATACCCCAAGCGGTCGTTGTATTCAGGCGCTTGATTATACCCATAGAAACCCTGATGGCAGCGTAGGTAAAGTTCCCGACTCACTAGTAACAGAATTTCAAACAAAAAACGGACGAATAGTTTATGATGGTGGTGGTGTTTCACCTGATGTTTTATTAGAATCGGAACAACTAAGTAATTTGTCTGGAAGCTTATATAGTAAAAATTTATTATTTGATTTTGCAACTGAATTTGCACTTAAACATCCTAGCATTCCTAAAATATCAGAGTTTTCTATTACTGATGAAATTTATAACGATTTTATAGCTTTTCTGCAAGATAAAAATTGTGATTATGAAACTCAAAGTGAAGAAGATTTAAAGCTTCTAACAGAATCAACTAAAGATGAAAAATATTTTGACTTAGTTAAAGACGAAATAGAAGTTTTAAAGAAAAAACTTGCTCATGATAGAAATAAAGATCTTCAGGTATTTAAACCGGAAATAGAACAATTACTATTTGAAGAAATTGTAAGCCGTTACTATTTTCAAAAAGGAAGAATGCAGGCATTACTTAAAGGAGATCCTGCAATGAAAGAAGCTATTGCAATTTTAAAAGACAAAACAAGGTATAATACAATTTTACATACTACTGCTAAAAAGTAATCAGATTCAGGTATAACACCATATCTTGCTATTGTTTATTTCATTTTAGCTGTAAAATTTTCACTTTGCAATTAAATTCTTCATCTCATTCATTATCTTTGGCAACAGAAAAAATATATAGATATGACGCAAGAAGAACTTTTTAAAAAAATCATCAGTCACTCAAAAGAATATGGATTTATCTTCCCTTCAAGTGAAGTATATGATGGATTAGCTGCTGTTTACGACTATGGCCAACTTGGCTCTCTTTTAAAAAACAATATACGCGAATACTGGTGGAAAAGCATGGTTCAGCTTCATGAAAACATTGTAGGCATTGATTCTGCAATTTTTATGCATCCAACCATCTGGAAAGCTTCGGGTCACGTTGATGCTTTTAATGATCCATTAATTGACAATAAAGATTCTAAGAAACGTTATCGTGCTGATGTACTTATTGAAGAACATTTAGCTAAGATTGAAGATAAAATAAATAAAGAAGTCGAAAAAGCTGCAAAACGTTTCGGCGAAACTTTTGATAGTGCTATGTTTATTTCAACAAACCCAAGAGTAGTTGAATACAAAAATAAACTCGACTCTATTAAAAGCCGCTTTGCAAAAGCATTAAACGACAACAATCTTGCTGATGTAAAAGCTATTATTGAAGAAGAAGGCATAGTTTGTCCAATTTCTGGAACCCGCAACTGGACAGATGTTCGCCAGTTTAACCTTATGTTTTCAACTCAAATGGGATCTGTTACTGATGATGCAGGAACTATTTTTCTTCGTCCCGAGACAGCCCAGGGAATTTTTGTAAACTTTTTGAATGTATACAAAACCGGAAGAATGAAAATTCCGTTTGGTATCGCACAAACAGGAAAAGCATTCAGAAACGAAATAGTTGCACGACAGTTTATTTTCCGTATGCGCGAATTTGAACAAATGGAAATGCAATTTTTTGTTAAACCAGGTGAAGAAATGAAATGGTTCGAGTACTGGAAAATCACCCGCAAAAAATGGCATTTATCTTTAGGTATTCCTGAAATTAAATATCGTTTTCACGATCATGAAAAGCTAGCACATTATGCAAATGCAGCAACCGATATAGAATTCGAATTTCCATTCGGATTTAAAGAATTAGAAGGTATTCATTCTCGTACCGATTTTGATTTAAACCAGCATCAACAATTCAGCGGAAAAAAATTACAGTATTTCGATTCAGAAACAAATGAAAGTTATGTGCCTTATGTTGTAGAAACATCAATTGGCTTAGACCGTACATTCCTTGCAATATTAAGTTATGCTTATAACGAAGAAAAACTTGAAGACGGATCAGAACGAATGGTTTTAAGAATTCCTCCTGTATTATCACCTATTAAAGTGGCTGTTTTACCATTGGTAAAACGCGATGGTATGCCAGAAAAAGCACATGAAATTATGGATTCACTTAAACTCAATTTTATGTGCCAGTATGACGAAAAAGACACAGTTGGCAGACGCTATAGAAGACAAGATGCAATCGGAACACCATACTGCATAACAATTGACCAACAAACATTAGAAGATAATACAGTTACTATTCGCGAACGTGACAGTATGAAGCAAGAACGGATTACGATTTCACAGATTAGTTCGATTGTTTCTGAAAAACTCAATCTGGAGAAACATTTTAAAACAATTCTTGCATAATGTTAACATGTTAATATTTGTTATGAAATAAAGACTTACATATGTTTTCACTAATTTTGAATTAAATGATGTATATTTAAAAACTCAATCCTGAAAAAATGAATATCCCTTTACAATTTCATCATATTGGTGTTGCTACAAATTGCATTGAGAAAACAAGGGATCAATATATTTTACTTGGGTATTCATCAAATGAGATTGTAATTGATACAGTTCAAAATGTAAAGCTTTGTTTCTTAAAAAAAGAAGGTCATCCGGTTATAGAACTGATAGAAGCCGTTGATGAAAAATCACCCGTAAATCAAATTGTAAGTAAAGTTGGTGTAACACCATACCATATATGTTATTCATCTAAAGATATTCAAAAATCAATTGAGATATTAAAGAAAATAAAATTTGTATTGCTTAAACAACCATGTGTAGCTTCAGGAATGAATAACAATTTGATTTGTTTTATGTATCATAAAGACCTAGGATTAATCGAAATAGTTGAAGAAAAATGACATTCGAAGAAATTTTATATTATTTCAAGAAGAAATATGCTGTTATAAGCAAAAGTATATTGTTAAATCTGGAAAACGATAAAGATTTTTACAAATTCAGTGAAAATTGGTATAACGAAACCATACATTTTTTAAATTCTACAAACACATCCTATAAACCTGAAAATGCTGTTGATTCTTTTGCCCGTATTTGTCTAGAACACATAAAATATCAATCGTTTCTTATCAGAAAAGGATATTATACCGACTCAGCATATGAAGACATAAACCAGAAAGTATATCAGTCTGAAGAAGTAATGAATAAATATTATTTGCCAGGTTTAAGACTTTCTTATTGTTTTTGGAGAAACCATTATACCTTATGGTTATTTTATGAAAACTGGGTTAAAGAATGGAAAAATCCTAATGGTGATTTTCTGGAAGTTGGAATCGGACATGGATCCTATATAAATAGCGCACTCTGTAACTCTTATGTAAACGCTGATGGATATGATATAAGTAACCACTCTGTTAAGTGGACTCAGGATTTTATAAAGTTTAAGGAAGTCCATGATACGCGTTATACATTATTTACTAAAGCATATGAATTTAATGGCAAACAATACGATTATATTGTATGTGGTGAACTTTTAGAGCATATCCCTAACCCCGAAAACTTAATACTTGAACTGAAGAAAGGTCTTAAGCAAAATGGAGAAATGCATTTAACAACTGTTATTAATTCTGCAGCTATTGATCATTTATATTTATTTAAAACGGTTGATGAAATAAGGAACATGATTGACAACTGTGGCTTATCAATAGAAAAAGAGCTTATACTGCCCTTACAGGAGATGAGTGAAGAAAAACTATTAGAAAACAAGGTTCCAATTAACTATGGAGTTATAACAACATGGAAGGATTAAAATATCACATTTTCAGGAATAGTACTATTGAAATCCTTTTTGAACCATTTAATGTTTCATATGGAGGATATAATGACATCGCACATATACCAGCTGCTGATGCTTATTTATGGTTTTTTTTGCTTCCCATAAATACAGATATTGAAACTTTAACAAATGAAATTAAACTTTTCTCTGATGGTATTGAATATATTCTTTCAAATATTCCATCTACTAAACAAATTATAGCATTTGACTTAATTGATCTTTTAAATTACCGTTGGCAGAACGCTGACTTTAGAGTTAAAAATGCCATTAACAATTATAACAATAAGCTTTATCAGCTTACCTCACAACATTCTAATTTAAAGGTTTTCGAATTTTCTGATTTTCTTAGCCAACATCATCATCAAACATTTATCGACTGGAAATTTTATTACATTTCTCAGACCATTATTAGCCCTAAACTTGCCAAACCTTTTCAACTTTGGTTCTCAGAAAAAATAAATGCTCTGCTCTCAAAGCGAAAAAAGTGTCTGATTCTTGACCTTGACAACACACTGTGGGGTGGTGTTCTTGGTGAGGATGGAATTCATGGGATTAAACTCGGAAACTCATACCCGGGAAATTCATTTGTCGACTTTCAGAAAGCTATTTTAGAAGCAAATAAAAACGGTATAATTTTAGCAATTTGTAGTAAAAACAACGAATCCGATGTTTTTGAAGCTTTTGAAAAACACCCACAGATGATCTTAAAAAGATCTAACTTTTCTGCATACAGGATAAATTGGAATAACAAAGCAGCAAATATTGCCGAGCTAGCAACTGAGTTGAATATTGGAATTGATTCCTTTGTGTTTTTAGATGACAGTCCAGTAGAACGTTCATTTGTCATCAACTCATTACCTGATGTGGTAGTTCCCGATTTCCCTAAGCAGCCTTATGAGTTACTATCATTTTTCAATGACGTATACAAGAAATATTTCCAGATCTATTTATTAACAAATGAAGATAAAACAAAGACATTACAATATCAGGAAAATAAAATCAGAAACGATTTTAAAAATAATTTTACAGATACAGAAAGCTTTATTAAAAATCTAAATATAGAAATTTCGGTATCTTTAGCAAATTCTTTTAACATTTCTCGCATTGCTCAAATGACCCAAAAGACAAATCAATTCAACTTAACTACTAAACGATATTCCGAAAACGAAATTCAAAATTTTATTGATAATAAACATATTGTTATTTGTGCTTCAGTAAAAGATAAATTTGGCGATAACGGTATAACTGCACTTTGTATTTCTAAAATTGACCTAACCAGCAAAAAAGCGTATATTGATACTTTCTTAATGAGCTGTAGAATACTCGGCAGAAACATTGAAAATGTATTTTTGTCATATGTGTTGAATAAACTGCACAATAAAGGGATTGTAGAAGTTGAGGCTTCTTTTATAAAATCAGCTAAAAACATGCAGGTTGAAAACTTTTATGATAATTTTGGTTTTTCCTTATCAGATAATACTGATAATATCAAACAATATGTACTTAGAATAAACAAAACACAAGAAATAAAGGATTATTACAAAATAATTGAACCCGTTTAACATGAAAGATAAATTAAAGAATATATTAGCCACATCTCTTGAAATGGATTTTGTTAAGGTTACTGAAGACATTTCTCAGGAAAATTCTGAAAACTGGGATTCCATTCATCATTTAATAATAATTTCTGCAAT
Organism: Bacteroidia bacterium; assembly: GCA_016218155.1. Taxonomy (NCBI): domain Bacteria; kingdom Pseudomonadati; phylum Bacteroidota; class Bacteroidia; species Bacteroidia bacterium. The sequence continues at coordinate 72,387 of JACREQ010000045.1, read as the reverse complement.
AGAGGAAGAATTTTCAGTATCTGTTGAACCAGAAGAAATTCTTGAAATGACAGATTTTAAATCAATCTATGAATTGCTTTTAAAAAAAACAGCATAAAATGCTTTCGCTTGAAAAAGTAAAACAAGCAGATTTTGAAGAAATACTTCCACTTTTTTCGCGATTTCACAATTCGAAAGTAAAGATTAGTGGCTGGAAACAATTATTTATGCCTCATTGGCATTCAGAAGAAGATTATTTTGGTTATAAATTAACAAATAACAATGAAGTTGTTGGTTATATAGGTTTTATATTTTCAGTACGTACGGTAGAAAATACAACCTATGAATTTTGCAATTTAACAACATGGGTTATTAAAGAGGGATATGAAAACAGAAGTCTAATGTTATTAACTCCCCTTTTTAAAATGAAAGATAAAGTGATTACCAGTTTTTTTCCAGCAAAACACGTAATACCTATTATGCAAAAACTGGGATTCAGTATAATTGGAAAAAACATTTTACTAGTTCCCAACCCCATTGTTACTAACTCTCATTGTAGCATAGAACTTAATATTGATAAAATAAAACCTCAACTATCAGAAAAAGAATTACAAATTATTAATGACCACCAAGCCTATAGAAATCTTCAATTTTTATTTGTAAAACAGTTTGACGATACCTGTCTTATTATTTATAATAAAAAAAAGTTAAGATTTTTAAAAACAGTTCAGATACTTTATGTGGGGAATTACAACCTATACAGTAGTAATACTAATTTGATTAACCGGTACCTTTGTTTTAAAAACTTTACTCCTTTTGTACTAATTGATGAAATGTTCTTTAAAAATAATTCTATTAGGGCTTTATTTAAATATAAAAAACTACCCATGTTTAAATTAATTAAGGGTAAAGAAGATATCATTAAAATTATTGACACCTTATATTCCGAAACGGTAATTTTAGACATTTAATAAATGAATACTGATAAGATTTTAAATGTTTTAGCCAAAACGCGACTCGATTATGTTTCGAAATATTTTTATTCGGGACAGGGTCATATCCTAATGCTTCACAGGGTATTGGAAGACAAAGGTGACTTACGCCTTAAGGTTAATAAATCAATGGAAATCACTCCCGAATATCTTGAAAAACTTATTCAATTTTTCATTCATAAGAAATACAATTTTATTTCTCTTGACAATTTATATTCCGACCTCGTTAATAACAATATTAAAAATAAATTTGTAGTTTTCACACTTGATGACGGTTATATTGATAATTACACTTTCGCATTTCCTATATTTAAAAAATATAATATTCCTTTCACGATATACGTATCCAATAGCTTTCCAAATAATACGGCAATAATTTGGTGGTATTTACTTGAAGACATTTTGCTAAAAAACAAGGCATTGCATTTTACAATTAATAACACTGATTATAATCTTTGCTGCAATACCATTCAAGAAAAAGAAATTTGCTTTAGGCAAGTTCACCAAATAATTGTTAGTAAAGATCAAAATACATACATTCCTGCTCTTGAAAGTATTTTTAAAAATTATGTAAATAACCTTTATAGCTTAACAAACTCAATGGCATTAAGTTGGGAGAATCTAATAGAATTAAGCAATAATAAATTAGTAACCATTGGCTCGCATACAGTTAACCATCTTTGTCTAACAAATCTGACCGAGGAAGAAATGAAGTCAGAGATTTTAAATTCTAAAACAGAACTTGAAAGAAATTTAGGAAAAGAAATTTATCATTTAGCTTATCCATATGGTTACAAACAATATGTAGGAGAAAGAGAATTTGTTTTTACAGAACAAGCTGGATTTAAAACAGCCACCACAACCCTTTTTGCAAATGTTTTTACACAACATCATAAGCACATTTGCCGGTTACCCAGAATTCATATTAACGGAAATGCTACTATTGGTCATTTGCATAGAGATATGAGTTTTGCAATGGGCGCAGCTCCAATGATAATAAACAAATTTAAACGAATCGTTTATTAGTAATAATATTTATGAAAACTACTTTTGCAGAACTTCTTTTAAACTTTTTCGGTAACACAACAAATATTTTTGCTACCTTTTTGCGAATTATATTTTTTGCAAACTGGTTTCCTAAAATAAAAAACATTCACCCCGCTAACGATTGTCTAATTCTTGGAAATGGCCCTTCACTTAATGGTTTAATTGAAAATCAAAAATCATTTATAGAAAATAAATCCTTATTCTGTGTTAATTTTTTTCCTACAACTCCATATTACGAAGAATTAAAACCTGCCTTTCATATCATTTCTGCTCCTGATCTTTGGCGAAACAATGTAAAAGAAAGTTATATTGAACATAGCAAAAAATTATACAGTGATATCGCTAATAAAACCCAATGGGGTTTAACTTTGTTTATTCCATATGAGGCTAGGAAATTCAAAAGATGGAAAGAAGATATAATTAAAAATAAAAATATTACTATTAAGTATTACAATATTACTCCAGTTGAAGGACCTCGTTGGTTCAGACATTTTTTCTTCCGTAAACAATTTGGTATGCCACGTACACATAATGTATTAATACCTTCATTAATGCTCTCAATAAACCTTGGATTTAAAAATATTTATTTATGGGGTGCCGACCATTCCTGGCTTTCAGAAATTTCAGTTGATAGCAATAATCTTGTATTAGTAAATCAAAAGCACTTTTATGACGAGTCTACATCAAAACCAGAACCTATGAATAAAATAAAGGAGATTAAAAAACTCCATGAAATATTGTTAAAGTTTGCTTATTCTTTTCAAAGCTATTTTGTCATTAAGGAATATGCCAAACAAGTGAACATTAACATAATTAATGCAACACCAAACTCATTTATTGATGCTTTTGATCGATATAAAATGCCCTAGTTTTCATTAACAAATGCAACTCAAGAGTTGAAAATATTAAACTTTTAGTAATAATACGTGAGTTAGAGATTAAATAATGGAATACATAGTTTTGTTACTTTGTCACGACAAAAAGTGAATTTTTTAGATAAAGTTTTTTAACGATTTATTTGTTCTTTGTTATGATGTTCAGTTAAAAATCAAGAAGATTCATAGGTTTACTTAAGATTTTTTAAATGTTGTTACAAAAACATAAAAGCGACCTGTATTTTGATTAATACTACTTTGTTGGGCAGATGATTTTTGCAAAGAATTCTACATAGTAAAATCTAGTCATTAATTAATCAAAAAAACAGTTAAGATGAGTTTCAATAAGTAGTATAAATTGAGTAATAGTGCTGTATTCACAATTTTTAATTTTATTTTAGGACTTGTTGATTATTCCTTTTTAAAATAAAAAACCATCTATTAATAATGAAAAAATATTTGCTAGTTAAATCAAGCTCGCATTTGATTAATAATCATATTTATAGCGCTTTCGCGAATAATTATTCCTCCTTCTTGTAAACATAATTTTTTTTATTACGTAACAAGATAAATATTAAAACTATTTTCTAATTATAAATCTTATCACTATGAAACATTTTGCAGTTATTAATTTACTTGTATTTATTTCTTTTTTAATTATACATAACAATCTTTTTGGACAAACAACCATTACTCTTCAACCAAATGCCACAGATGGTAAAGATGCATTAGTATGGGACTTACACCCTAGCACTAATTATGGATCGTCAAATGAATTTAGTATTTTAGCCTGGACTTTTAATGGCACTCCTGAAATAGAGCGATGTTTTATTGATTTTAACTTTTCATTAATCCCTGCAGGAGCAACAATTACTTCTGCAACTCTTTTTTTATATAATTACCCGAATTCGCAATCATGCAGTGGAGAACATAGTCAACTTAGCGGCTCAAATGCAATGTTTGTAGAAAGAGTTATTGGTTCGTGGAATGAACAGACAATAACATGGAACAATCAACCAAATGTAACCACACAAAATCAGGTTTCAGTTCCGGCAAGTTCTTCCATACATCAGAATTATACTATTAATGTTGCATCATTAGTTCAGGATATTGTTGATAATCCAAGCAATAGTTTTGGGCTTAGACTAAACTTACAAACGGAACAATATTATAGAAGTCTTATTTTTGCGTCAAGTGACGTTAGCGATACTACTTTACATCCAAAAATTGTAATAACATATACTTTGAATAATGAAGAATGTTATACTCTTCGACCAAACTCTACTGATGGTAAAGATGCATTAGTATGGGACTTACACCCTAGTACTAATTATGGATCGTCAAATGAATTTAACATTTTAGGATGGACTTATAGTGGCACTCCTGAGATTCAGCGAAGTTTTATTGATTTTAATTTTTCATTAATTCCTGACGGAGCAACGATTACTTCTGCAACTCTTTTTTTATATAATTTCCCAAATTCTCAATCTTGCAGTGGAGAACATAGTCAACTTAGCGGCTCAAATGCAATGTTTGTAGAAAGAGTTATTGGCTCATGGAATGAACAGACAATTACATGGAATAATCAACCAAATGTAACAACACAAAATCAAGTTTCAGTTCCTGCAAGTTCTACTATACATCAAAACTATACTATTAATGTCACCTCATTAGTTCAAGATATTGTTAACAACCCAACTAATAGTTTTGGATTAAGTCTTAAATTACAAAATGAACAATATTATAGAAGTGTTATTTTTGCCTCAAGTGACGTTAACGATACAACTTTACATCCTAAGATTGAAATTTGTTATGTTAATCAAACTGATATTTCTGAAAAAAATTATTTTCCAGATAATATCAACATTTATCCTAACCCTGCAACTAACCTGATTAATATTGAACCAATAAATTCAATTAACGGTTACTTAAAAATTGATCTATTAAATATACATGGTAAACTACTTTATTCATCAACTATAAAAAATAAAACTTCTATTGATGTCTCAAAATATGTAAATGGAATTTATTTTATAAAAATGACTTCAGAAAATTCCACTAATTGTATGAAAATCATAAAACAATAATAGAAAATCTATTGTCATTACATTTTTTAATAAAACTTCTTTATTGTTGGTATTAATTATTTTTGATGTTTTTAAAAATAAAATATCATAAATGCCAAATTGATAATAGAGTAGATTAACTGTCAACACATTAACCAGGTTTTATTTCGAATTCAAAAAAACTTTATTCAATTATTATTTTGAATAGATTATTTTTGTGCATACTTACAATAAGTAAATTATTAATTTTACTGATTAATTCGACAATAAATGACATCAAATCTTGATCTTAACGGAAAATCAATTTTAATAACCGGGGGAACCGGATCATTTGGAAAAAAGTTCGTTGAAACAATTTTAACTCGTTGGCCTCAGGTTAAACGTCTGGTAATATATTCACGGGATGAGTTAAAACAATTTGAAATGGCACAGCAATTTCCCAGAGAGAAATATGATGGGATACGCTATTTTATTGGAGATATAAGAGATGCTGAAAGATTTCGTCGTGCATGTGAAGGAATTGAAATAATTATTCATGCAGCTGCATTAAAACAGGTTCCAACTGCTGAATACAACCCTATGGAGTTTATTAAAACAAATATTATTGGAGCCGAAAATGTTGTAAATGCTGCATTAGATTGTGGAGTGAAAAAAGTTGTTGCATTGTCTACTGATAAAGCTGCGTCACCCATAAATTTATATGGAGCAACAAAACTATGTTCTGATAAGCTTTTTACAACAGCAAATAATATTAAAGGAAAACGTGATATCACTTTTTCTGTAGTACGTTATGGAAATGTAATGGGAAGCAGAGGTTCAGTAATTCCGTTTTTTATGAATAAACGTAAAGAAGGAGTTTTGCCTATTACACACCCCGAAATGACAAGGTTTAACATTACACTTGAAGATGGTGTTGAGCTTGTATTGATGGCTCTTGAGAGAGCACTTGGTGGAGAAATATTTGTACCAAAAATTCCTTCATATAAAATCACAGATGTAGCAACTGCTATTGGACCAAATTGCAAACAGGAAATTATTGGTGTTCGTCCCGGTGAAAAAATTCACGAAGAAATGATAACCGAACATGACAGCTATAACACTATTGATGCAAAAGACTTTTATATAATTTTACCTATACTACCTGAAGAAGTTCTGAAAAAATATGAAAGTCATTTTTCTGCTAAACATGTTCCAGAAGGGTTTAAATACAATAGTGGAACTAATACAGAATGGCTATCAGTTGAAGAAATAAGAAATTTAACAAAAGAATTTGTTGACAAGAATTTTGCTATATGATCTCACGTCCTATCCCATATGGTAGACAAACAATTACACCAGAAGATATTGCTGCAGTCAGCGAAGTGCTTTCTTCTGAATTTCTAACACAAGGTCCTAAAATTGCAGAATTTGAAAATGAATTCGCAAAATATATAGGATGTCAATACGCAGTTGCTGTTGCTAATGGCACAGCAGCACTTCATCTTGCAGCTCTTGCATTAAATGTAAAACATGGGACTAAAGTTATAACAACTTCCATAACATTTGCAGCAAGTGCAAATTGTGTTTTATATTCCGGAGGTGAAATCTTTTTTGCGGACATTGATCCTAATACTTTTACTTTAGATATTAATAAAATTCGTGACTTATTAGAAGCTCATCCTAAAGGAACTTTTTCCGGAATAATTCCTGTTGACCTTGCCGGTTATCCAGTAAATACAGAAGAATTTAGAAAACTTGCAGACGAATATGGGTTGTGGTTATTAGAAGATGCTTGTCATGCACCCGGTGGCTACTTTATTGACTCTAAAGGAAACAAAATTAATTGTGGAGATGGTAAATATTGTGATGCTGCAATTTTTTCATTTCACCCTGTAAAGCATATTGCTACAGGAGAAGGTGGAATGATTACAACAAATAGCAAAGAAATTTACGAAAAACTTTTATTGCTTCGCACACATGGAATAACAAAGAACCCTGATTTATTAATTGAAAACCATGGCAGTTGGTATTATGAAATGCAGGAGCTTGGTTTTAATTATCGCCTAACCGACATTCAGGCAGCTCTTGGCATTAGTCAACTTAAGAGAGCTGATGCCGGTATAACAAGGCGAAAAGAAATTGCTGCAAGATACAACACGGCATTTTTTAAATATCCCGATATTATTACTCCTCAAGTTTATTATCCCGAAAAAACATCTCATGCATATCATTTATATATTATTCAGGTTAAAAACAGAAAAAAAGTTTACGATTTTTTAAGAACTTTTCAAATATTTGCTCAAGTACATTATATTCCCGTACATTTAATGCCATATTATAAAAAAATTGGGTGGAATAATGGCGATTTACCTATAGCAGAAAATTATTATGCACATTGTTTAAGCTTACCAATGTTTCCAGCTTTAACTAACGAAGAACAGGATTTTGTTATAGAAAAAATAATAAAATTGATGAAAGAGTAAAGCACTTAATGAAAGTGATGGATGGAACGCTTTTAAGATTATTTCCAGCAGAGAATGATTCAAACAATAAATGGCTAAGCGGAATGATACATTGCCTCTCTTTCTAATTAATGGAGAAATAAGAACCATAAACGATTAAATTGAGCACACTGTAGCCACTTATGGTAAAGCAAACGGCGATTCAAAAGGAAAAGTAACCGAAGGAAAAGCAATTGCAAATACCAGAGCATTACTGGCATTTATTTATAAGTTTTAGTTTTTATTTTATCAGAACTCTCGTTTTTTTATGAAATAATACTGTACTAAAGAATATCAGAGTAATTTGAATTTATTTTCGACTTTTTAAGTGTTCTCACTTTGTACAAATGCACCCAATATCCCTTATCTTTACAAAAAGAATTTTATCATGGAATCAAAAGAAGATAATATTAAGGTAAAAATTCTTAATATAAAGGATCTCGAGGATTTAAAACTTAATGTTAGTGGTAATGTAGTTGCTGGTTTTCCCTCACCTGCTAGCGATTATATCGAAAATGAGCTGGATCTTAAATCATACCTGATAAAAAATGAGAGTTCAACTTTTTTTGTTTGGGCCGAAGGAAATTCAATGATTAATGATCATATATGTGATGGGGATTTATTGGTAATTGACAGGGCGTTTAAGCCCGGAAAGAATTCTATTTTGATGTGTTATTTAGATGGAGATTTTACAATTAAAAAGGTAAGTAAAATAGGAAAAGATTTTTATCTTATTCCTTCCAATCCTGAGTTTGAGCCAAAAAAAATAGATGAAGGTTCAGATTTTAGATTATGGGGGCGGGTAAGATTTGCAATTCATGAGTATAAATAATATGTATGCTTTAGTAGACGGTAATAACTTTTATGTTTCGTGCGAAAGGGTTTTTAACTATAAAATTGAAGGAAAACCTGTAGTAGTACTATCAAATAATGATGGTTGTATAATTTCGCGCTCCAATGAAGCAAAAGCTTTAGGTTTAAAAATGGCTGAACCTATTTTTAAACGCAAGGAAATAATTGAAAAACATAATGTAGAAGTTTTTTCGTCAAATTATACACTTTATGGAGATATGTCAAATAGAATGATGAAAGCTTTGAAATTGTTTAGTCCCGATATTGAGGTTTATTCAATAGATGAAGCATTTCTTAATCTTGACGGAATTAATGTAAATTTAAAAGACTATGCATTAAAAATAAAAAACACCATATTTGAAACTGTAGGTATTCCGGTTGGTGTAGGTATTGCAAACACAAAAACATTGGCTAAAATTGCTAACAAAGTAGCAAAAAAGAAAGAAGGAATATTTGTTATCGATTCGGAAGAGACCCGAATATGGGCATTAAAAAACACATCAATAGAAGATGTATGGGGTATTGGTCGTCAATATTCTAGAATGCTTTTAAATAATGGTATTAAAACAGCGTTTGATTTTAGTCAACTAGATGCAAGCTGGGTAAGAAACAAATTAACAGTTGTGGGACAACGCACAAGAGATGAACTTTTAGGACAGCAGCGTATTTTGCTCGATACAATAACACATTGTAAAAAAAATATTGCCACAACAAGGGCATTTGGGAAAAAATTATCTGATTTTAATGTTATTACCGAAGCGGTTGCAAATCATGCTGTGCGTTGTGCAGAAAAGCTTCGTAAACAAAAATCGGTTGCCAATTTTATAACAATATTCATACATACTGATCCTTTTTCTGAAAGAGAAAAATATATTTATGATTGTGTTACAGTTACAATGTCAATGCAAACGAGTAATAACCATGATTTAGTTAATGCCGCATTGATAGGTCTTAAGTCAATATATAAACCTAATTTACTTTATAAGAAAGCCGGCGTTATTGTAAGTGGAATATCATCTGAAAATGTTATTCAGGGAAATCTTTTTGAGAAAGAAAGTAATGATAAAAATAAAAATATTTCTAAACTTGTGGATAAATTAAATAACAGATATGGAAAAGATTTTGTAAAGCTTGCAGCACAGGGAAATAATAAAGACTGGAAGCTTAAACAGGAAAAACTTTCTCCAAGATATACTACAAGGTGGAACGAACTATTAAAAGTTAAAACATAGTGTAATATGTGTTTCTATTATGCTGTAACAAAGAAGAGCGTAAATGCTCTGGTAAATGGTAAAATTATAAGAAACGATCAGCTTAATCTTTTCGAGGATCAGCTAATAGTTAATGGTTTCGATCATCCTTTTATGCCTGTTATTACAGATGCTAATCCGGATGATATTTCTTTTTTTAAATGGGGGTTTCTTCCTAACAATATAGAGAACACACAGCAGGCAGATGAGTTTTTATCTAAATATAATACCCTAAACGCAAAATCAGAAGAGATTGAATCTAGTCACCTGTATGCGAATTCATTTAAAAATCGTAGATGTCTTGTTCTTTGTTCTGGATTTTTTGAATGGAGAAAAGTTAAAAAGGAAAAAATACCATATTATGTGACTTTAAAAAATGAAGAACTTTTTGTTTTTGCCGGTATTTGGAATGAAACAAAGGATAGTAAAGGCCAAATAACAAAGTCTTTTGCTGTTTTAACTATTGATGCAAATGAAATTATGGCAAAGGTTCATAATACAAAATTAAGAATGCCTCTAATATTAAGTCCTGAATCGGCAAAACAATGGATTAACAAAGAACAAAATATTGAAAAAATTAAAAGTATTATAACTCCTGTTTCTTCTGATTTAATCAAAGCACATACTATTAAAAAGTTTATGCCAATAAACTCAAAAAAGATTTATACTTCAGATTTAATTGCCTATTATAATTATCCAGAAATATTTGGATTATTATCTGAACAGGAAACGAAACTTTGATTATATATTTTTTACTTTTTTTAAATAAAATTTTTAAGAATGAATTAAAAAAACCCTTAAATGTGTAAACAATTAAGGGTTTTTTCTGAGGTCTCTTCCGGATTCGAACCGGAGTAGACGGTTTTGCAGACCGGTGCCTAGCCACTCGGCCAAGAGACCTTTTTGGACTGCAAAAGTATTAAAAAATTTCATTATCCTGCAAATTCATCAATAAAAAGAAACTATGTTTGTAAAAAATAATGTTTTTTCGATGCAAATCTCCCTGTATAACGATTTTATTAACTGGCTCGAGAGTCATATGGGGACATGTATTTATAGAAAATTTTTTGGTATAGAATGCCCGGGTTGTGGAATGCAACGTTCATTTATAGAATTATTAAAAGGAAATATAATAGAAAGTGTAAAATTATATCCGGCATTATTACCTATAATTTTCACATTAATTTTCCTTGTTTTACACCTAATTTTCAAGTATAAAAACGGGGCTTTGATTTTAAAAATTTCGTTTATATTTACAGCATTGTTAATGATTATTGCATACATTGTAAAACTTATTAATTCAAATTAATTAAGAAATGAGCGACGAAGAAATAAATATAAATCCACCTGTTTATTCAAATAATACAGATACAAATATTCAAAAGAATTTGCCTAATGCTACAGGCATTCTGGTTATGGGAATAATTTCCATTGCCACTTGCTGGTGTTATGGAATATCAGGTATTACACTCGGAATAATTTCAATTGTACTTTCACGAAAAGCTGGTAAATTATATAAAGCAAATCCAGACCTTTATACTAAGTCTTCATATAAAAACATGAAAGCCGGTAAAATTTGCTCTGTTATTGGATTATCACTGTCGGCATTGTTTTTAATATATATAATAATTGTAGTATTATTTTTTGGTTTGGCACTCGGAACAGCGTCCGGATCTATGCCATGGGATACCTATGATTATTATTAGATTGCTTTTCATTTAAATTTTAAATATAAAATGAGTACGGAAAAAAGAATAGAGGCATTTGCAGCTCTTGGTCAACTGCTAAACGACTATTTTATTTCCGGCAAATCTAACTCTCCTTTTTTAGAAAAATGGAAGTGTAAAATAGATAAAATTATTGAAGAACAGCGACAGACAAACCAATGGTTTACACCAGAAAACGTAACACTGGCTTTAAAATCATGGTCGGAATTATTAACTGTAGAAAATTTAAACAAATGGTTAGAGCCATACCATGATTTAATTCAAAAAAAGAAAAATCCAGTAACAGTTGGTGTAATATTAGCCGGAAACATCCCTTTGGTTGGGATGCACGATTTTGTTTCGGTATTAATTTCAGGAAATAATTTTATTGGTAAACTTTCGTCAAAAGATGATTCTCTTATTAAATTAATATCTTCTATTTTATGTGATATCGAACCTGAGTTTACATCGTCAATTTCTTTTTCAGAAAATCAACTTACAAATTTTGATGCTATAATTGCAACAGGAAGTAATAATACAGCAAGATATTTTGAATATTATTTTGGCAAATATCCCAGTATTATCAGGCGAAATAGAAATTCTGTTGCAGTACTTACCGGAGAAGAAACTATTGAAGATTTAAAAAATCTTTCAAAAGATATTTTTCAATATTTCGGAATGGGATGCAGAAATGTGTCAAAAATTTATGTTCCAGAAAAATATAATTTCGATAATTTCTTTTTAGCAATGGATCATTGGAATTATCTTTATCAACATAATAAATATGCAAACAATTACGACTATCATAAATCCGTTTATCAAATGAATATGATAGAGTTTTTTGATAATGGATTTATGCTGTTAAAAAACGATCGTCAAATTTTTTCGCCACTTTCTGTAATTTTTTATGACTATTATTCAGTTATTACTATATTAGCCGCCGAAATAAATGAAAATATCAACGAAATTCAATGTATTGTGAGTAAGAGCAATGAAATTGAAAATGCAGTGCCATTCGGGAAGTCGCAAGCACCGAACTTATGGGACTATGCAGATAATATTGATACAATGAAATTTTTATTAAAGCTTTAATTATTTAGAATATGATTTACAAATTCAAGGTTTTATCAGAAGAAGATGACAAGTTCTTTATGGATATTGAGATAATGTCCGATCAAACCTTTTACGATTTACACGACTTTATTCAGGAAGAACTGGAGTATGATAGTAGTTTACATGCAACATTCTTTATTGCAACTCACAACTGGCAAAGAAAACAAGAGATTGCTCTAATAGAGACTCAAGTAAAGGGAGGAGAAAAAATAATTGCTATGGATAAAGCTATATTATCCACTTTTATGAAAGACGCTCATCAAAAACTTATTTACGTTTTTGACTTAATAAATCAAAGGTCGTTTTTTATAGAGTTAATGGAAACCAAACAAGATACTTCAAATAGATATTACCCTATATGTATTGATTTTGGTGGTGAAATTCCACCTCAGTTTGGTAAAAAAGCAGCAAAAAAATCAAGCCTGTTTGATGATGATGATGATGACATAAATGTTTTCAGTACAAAAAAAGTAGCTCCTATTATTGACGACGAACTCGAAGAAGATTTTGCAAGCGAGTCATTCGAAAAAGATATTCAGTTTGAATTTGAAGATGATTCTTTACTTGCAGGCGAAGCAGAGGAAGAGGAGGAAGATATTGATCGAGATGCACCGGAAGATGAAGATGATGATGGAGATCCTGACGAAGATTAGTCAGAGATTTTTTTCCTGATTTAGAAAAACTTTTTTAGTGATTATAAAAGCCCCTTTATTAGTTGTTATTGCCGGACCTACTGCAGTTGGAAAAACTAATACAGCTATTTCTTTAGCACAATATTTTGATTGTGAAATTATTTCAGCAGACTCACGTCAGTTTTATAAAGAATTGAAGATTGGCTCAGCTCCACCCGATACAGCACAACTTGAAGCAGTAAAACATCACTTTGTCGGATTTAAAAATGTTACCGATTATTATAATGTAAGTCGTTTTGAGCAAGATGTTACAAATTTGCTGCCCGAACTGTTTAAAAAGAATGGTTTGGCAATAATGACTGGTGGTTCAGGATTGTATATAGATGCAGTTTGTAATGGAATAGATGATATGCCAGACTTTGATCCTGAACTTCGACAACAACTTGCAGAAAGAATGAAAAATGAGGGAATAGAAAGCTTGCGATTAGAGTTAAAAAAACTCGACCCTCAATCATATAACAACGTTGACTTAAGAAACACTAATCGGGTATTTCGTGCCCTTGAAATGTGTCTGCTTACGGGAAAACCATATTCACAGTTTTTACAGAAATCAAAAAAAGAACGACATTTTAACATCGTGCGCATTGCAATAAATATGGATAGAGCAAAACTGCACGAAAGAATAAATTTACGTGTTGACCTGATGATGGAAAAAGGTCTCGAAAATGAAGCACGTGATTTGTTTCAATATCGTTCATGCAATGCATTAAAAACTGTTGGTTATAAAGAACTATTTGAATACTTTGATGAAATTCATAATCTTGAGGTTGCGGTAGAGTTGATTAAACGAAATACCCGTCGATATGCTCGCAGACAGATTTCATGGTTTAATCGCAACAACGATTACAATTGGTTTGAGCCGGAACAGATTCCTGATATAATTAGTTTTATACAAAACCAAATAACAGTTTGCAGGAATGGATAAACCAACAAAATTCACAATAAGAGCTTATGCTATTATTACCAACGAAAAAAACGAGGTTTTGATAAGTGATGAATTTGTTTTTGGTATTCGTGTTACAAAATTTCCTGGTGGTGGTGTTGAGTTGGGTGAGGGAATAATTGATTGTCTTCACCGTGAAGCCTTGGAAGAATTAGGTCAGGAGATTGAGATTGTGAGTCACTTTTATACTACAGATTTTTTTCAGCAGGGATTATTCAGAAGCGATGTGCAAGTTGTTTCGGTTTATTATATTGCCAAACTAAAAGAAGCTCCAAGATTTAAAATTTCTTCAAAACCTTTCGATTATGAAGATGAAATTGAAGGTGCACAATCATTCAGATGGGTTAATTTGAAACAACTAAATCTGGAGGAGATAACTTTACCTATAGATAAAGTTGTTGCATGGAGGTTGATCTCAGGTTCAAAAATGTGATTATTTCATTGCCTCTGAAAAAAGAGTTTTTCCATAAAGAACAATTTTTATTTCATAATCTTTAAATTCTGCAGACTTTGAATTAACAAACTTATTATCGTTATTTATCCAGGCTATTAAATGGTCATTGTATAAATAACATATTGCATGATTAATATTTTTATTTGTTAAAGTATCAACCCAGTTTGCTTCAGTGTAAAATAACTGATTATTTAAATAAAACCATTCAATATTTTTTATAATAGACCCTACTTTGTGTTGAACTTTAATCAATTGCAATACATTGTCTCTTAGATACACATGTCTGAAATTGAGACTGTCTTTATATTTTTCTATCTTCTGAAAATTGTTAATATTTAAAATAATGTTATTCTTAAACTTATCAATTTCTCTGATTTGCTGTGTTGTATCATTTGAAATCAATACAGGTTCTATCTCAAAAGAAGTTTGAGAATATAAACCTGATGGGATTGATATAAAAATTATAAAAAATAAGATGAAGTTTTTCATTTTATTGTAATTTGATAATAACTGGTGCTGTTTAAAGAAATGATATACAAATTTAATTATTTGTTTAAACTAATGCAATTTAATAATATTTAGCTTCCAATATTTTTATTTTATCTTTGATATCTGTTTTATTTGAATGAAGAAATCTGTTTTTAATACTTTATCACCTTTTTCTAATGGACTTACAAGTTCATTTTACCAGAAATTATCGGGTAAAAAACTAATATTTCCTTTTTATCATTCAGTAGCTTTTAAACCGCTTTTACATATTGATTCGTTGTATACAACTCGCTCACAACCTGAATTTATTAATGACTTAAATTACCTTCAAAAGTATTTTAAGGTTATAGAACCTCAAAAAGCTTTTCAGCTTTATAAAGAGAAGCAGCAACCTTTAAGTCCTTCATTTTTGCTTTCTTTTGATGATGGATTAGCCGGTTTTTATTATCATGAAGCACCAATGCTTTTAGAAAAAGGAATTCCAGCGGTTATTTTTTTAAATACTGCGTTTATAGATAATAAAGATTTGTTTTACAGATATAAAGCAAGTTTGTTAATTAATCATTTAAAGGAAAATTCTGAAACAATACGATTAATTTCAGTTTTTCTAGCAGATAACGGAATACAAAAAAATAATGTTTTTGAAGCTTTGCTTGCAATCACTTATAATAACAAGGATTTGTTAGATAAAGCTGCAAAAATATGTTGCTATAGTTTTGCTGATTATTTGGAGAAAGAAAAGCCATATTTAACTTCAGAACAAATTACAGAACTATCAGGTAAAGGATTTGTTTTTGGTGCTCATAGTATTGATCATCCTAAATTTTCTGACATAAATTATGATGATCAGCTAAGGCAAACTCAAGTATCAGTTGAAATAGTAAAAACAAATTTTTCGCAATCACTTTCATTGTTCGCTTTTCCATTTACCGATGATGGTGTTAAAGCCAATTTATTTGATAAATATTTTAGTGAAAACAACCCGATTTTAGATTTTTCTTTTGGTGGAGCAGGGCTGAAAAATGAGCAGATTGAAAGACATATTCAAAGAATCCCAATGGAAGGAATTAAAGCTTCAGGTAAAAAAATAATCAAAACTGAGTATCTTTACTATCTGATAAAATCTGTTTTCGGAAAAAATACTATTCATAGGTAATGGAGATTGTAAAATTAAACAGACAGCAACTTAAAGAGTTTATTCATTCCGATGAATACAAGTCTATGCCTTATATTCCAATCTCGTACCATCGGGCATTATCTCATATTAATAACCCAAGAGCAAATGATGATGACATATTGTTAATTCTTGTATATGAAAAGGAATTGATTGGATATTTAGGCATTATACCTGATTTTGTTTATGTAAATAACATTCCTGAAAAGATGGCATGGATGAGTTGTATATGGATTCACCCAAACGCGAGAGGAAAAGGAATTGCAAAAAAAATGACCGAATTGTCAATAGATTTGTATAATGGAAAAATATTTGCGACAGAATTTACACCCGAAGCTGAAGCTCTATATAATAAACTTGGTAAATTTGATAAGCTTGTAAATAAATCTGGTATTCGGATTTACAGGCGTTCATGTGTGCATAAAGTAATCCCGTCACGGTTTCCTAAAACTTCTTTTTTACTTCCTTTATTTAGTCTGCATGATGTTTTTATAAATTTATTTCACGACTTGTTTTTAAATAAAAGAAATAAGTTTTCACCGGGATATACTGTTGAATTTCCTGACAATACTTGTTTTAAATTTTGTGAAACATTCTTGCAAAACCAGTTAATGCAAAGATCAGAAACAGAAATGAAATGGTTTTTGAATTTTCCATGGATTAAGGAAACTATTTTTCCCACTAAAGATAGTAAAAGGTATCATTTCAGTTCAGAAGCAAGATCTTTTCAAACGATTTCTATTGTAATAAAACAAAATGCTGAAATTGTCGCATTCTTCATTGTAACAGTTCGTGATAAACACATGAAAACTCCTTATTTATATGTTAAGTCAGGTCATGAGAAAATAGTATGCGAAACATTAAATAATTTAATGTGTGAATATAAAACGGACATATTAACAACGTATAATGATTCAATAAAAAGCAATTATAGAAATAGTATTTCTTTTCTTAAATCTAAAAATATTACCCGTAAATATCTTCAGTCAAAAGTATTTAATTTATTTGTTAATGAGTCTATGTTGCAGGATGGTGACGGCGATTGTGGGTTTGTTTAAAACACATATTTATGAAAACAATATTTACAGTTATTTTAGTTGTTATTATTTCAACGAATTGTTTCTCGCAGACAATAAATAAAAAGTCACTCGATCATTCGGTTTATGATGGATGGAAATCTATAACAAATGAAATAATAAGCGATGATGGTAAATGGGTAAGTTATGAAATTAATCCTCAGAAAGGAGATGGATGGCTTTACTTATGGAATGCAACAACTAATAAACTGGATTCATTTTCACGTGGCTATAGGGCAGTGTTATCACCATCTTCTGATTTCATTATATTTAAAATAAAAACTCCCGAAGCAATAACCAGAAAAGCTAAGAAGGATAAGAAAAAGAAGGAGGATATGCCCAAAGATTCTCTTGCTATTTATTTTATGCAAAAAGATACAGTTTTAAAATATGAAAGAATTAAATCTTTTGCAGTACCAAAAGAAAATCCTTTGTGGCTGGCAATTCACCTGGAAAAAGAACTCAAAAAAGCAAAAAAAGATACAGTATTAACAATTGACACATTAAAGAAAAATATTAAAAAAGTTGATAGTAAAACGAAAAAACCTAAAGAGAAAAAAGAACCGGGCACCAGACTTATTTTATTAAATATTGCAAGCCTAGATACAATTTCTTATCCCAGAATTACTGAGTTTTCTGTTTCAAAGAAAGGGCAGCTTATTTCTTTTATACAAACAAATAAAGATACATTAGATACTGCACAGGTATGGGTTTTTAATACAAGAAAAAATGAGGCTCTTTCAGTTTTTAAATCTTATGGTATTGCTAAAAATATAAGCTGTAGTGAAAATGGAGATGCAATTGCTTTTCATAATTCTAAAGATACAACAGAAAATAAAACATTTGTACTTAATCTTTGGTCATCGAGCACAAAAAAATGTTCTGTAATTTGTGACACTAACTCAGTTAATATTCCAAAAGGTTGGACGGCTTCTGAATATACCGTTCCTTGGTTTTCATCAGATGGGTCAAAATTATATTTTGGAACTGCATTAAGACCTGTAAATCTTCCTAAAGACACATTGCTAGAAGAGGAAAAATATAATCTTGATTTATGGAACTGGAATGATGCACAAATACAGCCTCAACAGCTCAAAGATCTGGATAAAGAGAAGAAAAAAACTTATACTGCTGTTTTTCATTTGAAAACAAATAACATTGTGCAATTAGCTGATACTTTTTTTGAAAGTATTAATACCCCTTTTAAAGGTAATGGCAAATTTGCTTTAGCTTCTTCCAATGTTTTGTATGAAAAATCATCAATGTGGGATTTTCCTGTATTTCGTGACTATTTATATATTGATATTGAAACTGGTAAAAAAACTGTTTTAGCAAAAAAAGTAAAATACAATATTTCAATTTCACCTTCCGAAAAATATTTTACTTGGTTTGATTCTAAGGATAGTGCCTGGTATGTTAAACCAATTGGATCTGAAAAGCCTGTTTGTTTAACATGTGGAATCAAGCTTCCTTTTTATGATGAAATAGATGATACCCCAAACGCACCTGATGCATATGGAAGCGCTGGCTGGACAAATAATGATGAATATTTTCTTGTTTATGACCGATATGATATCTGGAGATTTGATCCTATGGGAAAGAGTATGCCAGTTATAATAACAAATGGCAGGAAAAATAAAGTAAGATATAAATATCAAAAAACTAATATCGAAATAAATATTATAGACAAGAACGAAGATATTCTGTTTCATTTTTTTAACGAAGAAAATAAAAATGAGGGATATTGTTATTATAACTATAAAACAAATAAAATATATGACCTTATTAAAAAGCCTGCAAATATCGAATTTAGTGCTAAAGCAAAAAGTGCAAATTCTTTTTTGTGGACTGAATGTACATTTAACATTTATCCTGATATTCATTATTCAAATGATAAATTTAATAATCCAGTAGTTATATCTAATGCAAACCCTCAGCAAAGTCAGTATTTGTGGGGAAGTGTAGAGCAGGTGAAGTGGAGATCTTTTGATGGCAAAGAATTAGAAGGATTGTTATATAAACCTGAGAATTTTGATCCCTCAAAAAAATATCCGATGATTTCATATTTCTATGAACGCCATTCAAATGAATTATTTAAACATTCGAGCCCACGTCCAAGCCGCTCTGTAATTAACTTTACTTATTATACCAGTAACGGATACTTAATATTTGTGCCTGATGTTAAATATGGAATCGGTCATCCCGGAAAAGATGCTTACAACTGTATTATTTCGGGTATTAAGGAATTAAGTAAAAATTCATGGGTAGATTCAAAACATCTGGCTTTGCAAGGTCAGAGCTGGGGAGGATATCAGATTGCACAACTTGTGACCATGACTGATACAATGTTTGCTGCTGCAATGGCAGGCGCTCCTGTTAGCAATATGACTAGTGCATATGGTGGTATAAGATGGGAATCCGGGCAAAGCAGAATGTTTCAATATGAAAAAGGGCAAAGTCGTATTGGTGCAACTTTATGGGATAGTTTAAGTTTATATATTGAGAATTCACCATTATTTGGTGCTCCAAATGTGAAAACTCCATTACTTATTATGTCAAATGATGGCGATGGTGCTGTTCCATGGTATCAGGGGATAGAGTATTATTCTGCTCTTAGAAGACTTGATAAACCTGTATGGCTCTTGAATTATAACGGAGATGAACACAATCTTGGTAAACGATCAAATATGTTGGATTTAACAATACGAATGCAACAGTTTTTCGATCATTATCTTAAGGGATCTCCAGCACCAGAATGGATGGAGAAAGGTATTCCTGCAATAAAAAAAGGAGTTGAAAATGGATATAAATTAACTCGTTAAAAATTTAAATATTAATTTGCTCTATAAATATTATTTTGTTTTATCTTTACCAAACAGAGCATTATGATTAACATTGAATCAATCAGAGAATATTGTTTAGGTAAAAAAGCAGTAACTGAAAGTCTGCCATTTGACGATTCTACACTTGTTTTTAAAGTAGCAGGAAAAATATTTGCACTTATGAGTTTAGATAATAATTTTGGTTTAAACTTAAAATGCAATCCAGAAAGAGCAATAGAATTAAGAGAACAATATTCAGAAATTATTCCCGGATATCATATGAATAAAATGCATTGGAATACTGTTCAGCTTGAGGGAAATTTGCCAGAGCAATTAATTCTCGAACTAATAGATCATTCATATGAAATAGTTGTTAATGGCCTTTCATTAAAAATCAGAAAAGAACAAAAACTTGCATAAAATGAAAAAGCTGCTTTATTATTTTATTCAGGGATTATTTTATACTGCACCAATAGGTGTTACGCTTTATGTTTTATACCGTTTATTTGTTTTTGTTGACAGCTGGTTTGCCGGATTGTTTAAACCTGCAATCCCCGGATTGGGAATAGTGTTAACAATTACAGCTGTTACTGTTTTGGGATTTATTGGAGGAACTGTAATTGCAAGACCAATGATGGAAATGCTTAACCGTTTTATAACACGACTTCCGATTATTAAAGAGATATATGTGCCTTTAAAAGATTTTTTTGCAGCATTTGTTGGGAAAGAAAAAAAATTTACAGCTCCTGTTCTTGTTAAGATTAATAATATTAGCAATTTAGAGAAGCTGGGTTTTTTAACTCAAAAAGATTTATCTGAACTTAAAGTTGAAGGCACAAAAGTTGCAGTTTATTTTCCACATTCATATGCTTTTTCCGGTGAAATGTACATAGTTCCTTCAGAATTTGTAACTCCTTTAGATATACAGCCTTCTGAAGCAATGAAGTTTATTTTAACAGGTGGGGCAGTTAAAAATTTTACAAACGAAACAAAAAAAGAAATATGAGAACTACAGCATTAGTATTATTGTTATTTGTTACATCAGTAGCATTTGGACAAAGAAAAATAAAGGTTCACGAAGAGCGTGAAAGTATTGGAAGTGGCTCTAATAATGCATTAGTTGCTACAATTTATGAGTCAACAATAGATGATATTGAGAAGTCGTGGAAAAAATTAATGAAAGATTATAATGCAAAAGTTGCAATGAAAAAAGAAATTTTTGCAGATGATGCAACAATTAAGGACTTATCACCAAATACATGCGATGTATACTCATTTGTTCGTAAAACAGGTGACGATGAATTCGAAATTGTTGTAGCGGTTGATTTGGGAGGAGCTTATTTATCTTCTTCAGAACATTCTTCAAAATATAAAGTTATGGAGAAAATAGTGAAAGAGTTTGCTGTTCAAACTACTATTGATGCCATAAAAGATAAACAAAAAGATGCTCAGAAAGTATTAGATGGATTTACAAAAGAGAAAGAGGATCTTGTTAGAAGTAAGGAACGTCTTGAAAAACAAATAGAAGAATATAAGTCAAAAATTTCTGATGCAGAAAAGGAAATTGAGAAGAATAAATCTGATCAAGTCAATAAAGAAAAAGAAATTGAAGGTCAGAAAAAGATTGTAGAAGAAATTGCAGCCAGAGAGAAGACCGTAGATTAAGAAAAGAAAGTGATCTTTCCGAAAGCTTTGTAGTACAAACTTTCGGAAAGATTTAAATTATTTATTCGGTAAATTTAACATTACACCTTGTCCACTTCCCATCATATATACAGGTAATTGTCCATTCCATTTATTTATCCATTCAAGGTCAATAATCTTCGGGTTTTGAGCTATTGAAGTTCCTTTTATCTGAAGTGCTTTTGCTTCACCTTCTGCCTGCTGTATTGCGATGTTTTTTTCAATTTCAGCTTGTTTTAATTGTTCTTCTTTTTGCTTTGTTACTTCAATTAAACGTAAGGCTTCCTGTTCTGCAAGTTTTTTTGAGTTAATAGATTTTTCATATTCTTCGTTATAAAATACTTCCCTTAAGTCAACCTGCTCAATTGTAAGCTTAAATTGTTTAACTTCTGCTCTCATTCGGCTAATAATATTATCTTGAATTTCCTGTCGTTTTGTTGAATAAACTTCAATCGGAGTAAAGTGACTAACCGTTAATGCTAACGCAGATTTTAATTTAGGACGGATAACATTTTCTTCTAACCAATAATATCTGCCTGATGATCCACCGTCATTTTCAGAAACGTTAGCATATATCCAACTTGCTTCATCAGGAATAATTCTCCACGAAACAGAAACATCAAAACCCATTTTTATTCCATCTTTAGTTGGTGCCCATATAGCATCTGCATCTCTTTTTTGCCCTTCTTTTGCATTGTGAGCACAGGTGTAAACCCAAAGAGTTTTATCCATAATATAGATGTCATTCCAAGGCATAATAATGTGCCAGCCAGTATGTAATTCTTCATCCTGAACTCCTCTTGGTGTAACAAGAACTCCTGCATCCTGAGCTCCGATTCTGACAATTACCATCGCAATAAAGAATATTACTGCTCCAACTCCGATGGCTATTTTATGAAAAGGAAAAACGATTTTCTTTTTTTCTCCGGTAGCGTTTCCGTATTTGTCTTTACCGTTAATTAAAGCAAACGAAAGAATCAAACCAACGATTCCATAAATTAAAATCAAGAATGATAGAATTTTAATGAATGCCATATTGATAGTTTTTTAAGGTTTTAATAATGCATTAAAATTAAAGATAATTTTATTAAGAAATTCAAAATGAGCTGTAAATATGTTTTTGTTAAAGAAAATCGATTTATATTGGAATAATTCTGTTAAAGAACATATTCATTTGAGTTGGTAATTTGTGTTTTTTAGAAAATTTAGGTAGGTTTGCTAACCATTATTTTTTAACCATAAAATATAAATTACCTTGTACCGATTAGAAACAAAAATTAATGTAAACTCTGATGAATTTAAGGCTAATAAAGAGGCATATCTTAAATTATTAAACGAATATAAAGGAGTTTTAAAAACCGTTAAAAACGGAGGTTCCGAAAAGGCTGTTAAAAAGCACAAAGAGCGTGGAAAATTGCTGGCTCGTGAGCGCATTGATTTATTAATAGATCCAAATACACCTTTTTTGGAATTATCTCCTCTTGCTGCATATGGTATGTATGATAATGAGTTTCCTAGCGCTGGAATTGTAACCGGTATAGGAATAATTCATGGCAAGGAAGCCGTTATTGTGGCAAATGATGCAACAGTAAAAGGCGGTACATACATGAAGGAAACAATAAAAAAGCATGTCCGCGCTCAGGAAATTGCATTGGAAAATCATTTGCCATGTGTTTATATGGTTGATTCTGGTGGAGTTTTCTTACCCGATCAGGCTAACGTTTTTCCAGATAAATATCATTTTGGCAGATTTTTCTTTAATCAGGCACGTCTATCTGCTCTGGGAATTCCTCAGTTGTCAATTGTAATGGGTTCTTGTACAGCTGGTGGAGCATATATGCCTGCTATGAGTGATGAAACAATAATTGTAAAAAAACAGGGAACAATTTTTATTGGTGGTCCTCCTCTTGTGAAAGCTGCAACCGGAATGGTTGTTACAGCCGAAGAACTTGGAGGAGCAGATGTTCATACTGCAATATCAGGCGTTTCCGATCATTTTGCAGAAAATGATGTTCATGCAATTCAGATTTGCAGAAATATTTTTGAAACACTTAAAGCATCAGATAAACAGATTTTAGATATAGCTCCGATTGAAGAACCATTCTATGATCCGGAAGAACTTTATGGCATTGCGCCAATTGATTTGAAAAAACCTGTTGATTCGAAAGAAATTATTATGCGTATTGTTGACGGTAGTAAATTTCACGAATTTAAAGCTCGTTATGCGCCAACTATAGTTACCGGTTTTGCAAGAATAATGGGGTATCCAATAGGGATAGTTGCCAATAATGGAGTTCTGTTTTCTGAATCTTCATTAAAAGCAGCTCATTTTATTGAACTTTGTTGTGCAAGAAAAACTCCGATTTTATTTTTGCAGAATATTACAGGATTTATTGTTGGAAAAGAATATGAAAGAGGTGGTATTGCACGTAATGGTGCAAAAATGGTGCACGCTGTTGCGAATGCCAATGTTCCTAAATTTACATTAGTCTTTGGTAGCTCAAATGGAGCTGGAAACTATGCTATGGCTGGCAGGGGTTATGAACCTCGACTTTTAAATATGTGGCCAAATTCAAAAATTTCAGTAATGGGAGGTGAGCAGGCTGCTGGTGTACTTATTCAGGTAAAGCAAGATCAGCTGGCTGAAAGAGGACAAACAATGCCCGAAGAAGAAGTAGAAAAATTAAGGCAAAGTATTTTAGAAAAATATGAGCATGAGGGCTCGGCATATTATAGTACTTCACGTTTATGGGACGATGGTATTATTGACCCGGTGGATACACGTAAAGTTTTAGCGATGGGTATTGCAATGTCGTTAAATCAAAAATTTCCTGAACAACAGTTTGGTGTTTTCAGAATGTAAAATTTAATAATATGAAAACATACAATAGTCTTGAAATAACATTAGAGAGAAATGTTGCAACTGTTTGGATGAATCGTCCAAATGTGCACAATGCTTTTAATGATGTAATGATTGCTGAGATTACTGAGTTTTTTGAATCTGTTAGTAATAAGTCAGAGATTTCAGCTGTTGTTCTTCGTGGTCGCGAAAAATCTTTTTGTGCCGGTGTAGACCTTAACTGGATGCGTGATGTAGCAAAGCAAAGTTATGAAGAAAATTTTTGCGAAAGCAAAAAACTTTCAAAATGCTTTTATGCAATTTATACCTGCAAAAAGCCAACAATTGCAATGGTTCACGGCGTTGCTTTAGGCGGTGCAAACGGACTTTTATCTGCTTGCGATATGGCATATTGTGAAGATAATGCTACATTTTCATTAAGTGAAGTAAAAATAGGTATTGTGCCAGCTTGTATTTCACCTTATGTTATTAAAAGAGTTGGTGAATATGGTGCAAAGGATTTGATGCTTACAGGTAAAAGAATAAAAGGAAAAGAAGCTGAACAATACAAACTTGTAAATAAATCATTCGAGACTACTGAAAAAATGGAAGCTGAAGTTAACTCAGTTATAGAATTGTTAAGAACCAGCGGTCCAAAAGCCATTGCACATTGTAAGAAATTAATTTATGATGTGTGTAATGTGTTGTCATTTGATGAGTCGCATGATTATACAGCAAAAGTTATTGCAGATATTCGTGCATCAGAAGAAGGACAAGAAGGAATGGCGGCATTCCTAGAAAAAAGAAAACCTAACTGGGTTAGTTAGTTGTAACAATATATAGAATAGAAAATAAATTTGTTTAAAATGAAATTATTTAAAAAAATATTAGTAGCAAACAGAGGTGAAATCGCAGTAAGAGTAATGAAGACTGCAAAAAAATTAGGAATTGCAACTGTTGCTATTTACTCAGAAGTTGATAAAGAGTCATTGCATGTTAGTTTTGCTGATGAGTCATATTGCATAGGCGAAGTTGAACTAAGTGACACTTACCTTAATATTGGTAAAATCATTGATGTTGCGAAACGTTATGGCTGCGATGCTGTTCATCCAGGTTATGGATTTATGGCTGAAAATTCTCAGTTTGTAAACGAATGTAATAAAGCCGGAATAGTTTTTATTGGACCCAACACAGAGTCGATGCGGATAATGGGCAATAAAATAGAAGCCCGTAATTTTGTAAAAACTTTAAATGTTCCGCTTACCGAAGGTATTACCGGTACTGTTGAAACTCTTATTACTGCTGCAAAAACAATTGCTTTTCCGTTATTGGTTAAAGCTGCTGCAGGTGGAGGTGGAAAAGGAATGAGGATAGTTTACAATGAATCTGAACTTGCTGAAGCCATTGAATCAACAAGTCGCGAAGCTAAATCTTATTTTGGTGACGAGACAGTTTATATTGAGAAATTTATTGAAGAACCAAGACATATAGAAATTCAGGTATTAGGAGATAATTTTGGTAATGTAATTCATCTGTTTGAAAGAGAATGTTCAATTCAGCGTCGTTACCAGAAGATTATTGAAGAATCTCCATCGCCAACATTAACACCAGAGGTTCGTCAGAAGATGGGAGAAGCTGCTGTTACTATTGGCAAGGCAATTGGTTATAACAACGCAGGAACAATTGAATTTTTGGTAGATAAAGATTTGAATTTTTATTTCCTTGAAATGAATACCCGTATTCAGGTTGAGCACCCTGTTACGGAAATGGTTACAGGAATTGATATAGTTGAAGAACAATTGCACATTGCAGCAGGGAATCCACTTCGATTAAAACAAGAAGATGTAAAACAAAACGGTCATTCAATAGAATGCAGAATTTATGCAGAAGATCCATCGAATAATTTCTTGCCCTCACCCGGTAAAATGTTTCTTTATAAAACCCCAACTATTCCTGATATAAGAATAGAAACAGGTATTGCAAAAGGTACAGAAATAAAGAGTTTTTTCGATCCGATGATTTGCAAGTTGATAGTATGGGAAAGCAATCGTGATCTTGCATCAAAGAAAATGGTAAATGCTTTACACGAGTTTGTAATACATGGAATAAAAACCAATATTACTTATTTGATAGCCTTGCTTCAGAATGAAACATTTATTCAAAATACTATTTCTACTAAGTTCTGTGATCATTTTACACCACAGATAATAGAAGGGATTAACAAAGAGAAAAATGACATTCCTGCTCATGTGCCACTTATTGCATATAGTTTATTTACACTTAACAATAAAGATATTCAGGAACGCAAACATTATTCAGATGAACATAATATATGGAACATTATTGGATATTGGCGTGAGGTAATGCAGATTAAAATTTTATTTGCTGAGAAGGAATATTATATTGGCATAGAATGTCCTAAAAAGGATGAATATACATTTGATATTGAAGGAAAAACATATCATGCTACTTTAAAAGAAAACGCAGAAGGCAAATTAGCCTTTTATATGGATGATTTCTTTTACACCACATATATTTCTGAAGATACTAAAGGGAATGCTTTTTTAAGTTGTCACAGTCATATATTTAATTTGTTACGAAAAGATATATTAAGTAAAGATTATTCTGTTTTCAGGTTAGAAGATTTTGTTGAGGATACCAATACCATTACTTCACCAATGCCAGGAAAGGTTATAAAAATAAGTGTAAAAGAGGGCGATGAATTAAAGAAGGGTGAAGTGCTTATAATTATTGAAGCAATGAAAATGGAGAATAGAATATTTGCAACAAAAGACTGTAAAATTCAAAAAGTGAATGTTAAAGTAGGCGATATGGTAGAATCATCTACTGGATTGATAACTTTGGACTAGAAATGTTTTTAAATGGAAACGAATTATTCTTTTTCAATAGAAGATAATGACACGTTGTTATTGTTGAAAAAGGAAGCTGATAAAAGTCCAAGAAAACGTGCTTTAAAAAAAATGCATTCTTCTCATGATGAGGAGTTGCATACAATGATTAATGTTCTAAAAAAGGGAACATACATACAACCTCACAATCATTTTATTAAAACAAATGTTGGAAAAACTATCAGAAAAGGTGAGTCTTTCCTTGCTATTGAGGGCAAAGGGAAAATTATTTTATTTGATAACAATGGTGAAATATTAAAAGTAATTTTAATGAATGCTGAGGAAAAAACGATGGTCTGGGTTTCAGCAGAACAATTTCATACTATTGTAGCACTTTCTGAATATTTTATAATATTTGAAAACAAAACAGGTCCCTGGAAAGAAAACGAGGATAAGTTTTTCCATGCCAAATTCCCTGATGAAAATGAAAGTCATGAAGAACTTATTAAGCATTGGGAAGAGCTTTGAGCTTTTTTGCTGTATAAATCCTTGAAACAAGAAAAAGACATAGGTATATTACTTGCTTCATGACTTAAGAATATTAAAATAATTACAAATTGTAAACTATTTAAAATAGTGGCTTTAATTTATAACGCTTTTAAAAACAGAAAAATTTTTACTTAAAATGCATTTTGGCGGGTAAGGAATGTTGTTAGGAGGGTTAGGCACGTTGTTAATACAAAATTATTTTGTTTTGACAGTAAAAAAGAGTATATTTATTTAATATTAAAAAAAAGAATTATGAAAAAAATATACACGTTATTAACTAGCATTATTATTATAACATTAACAACAAATGCCCAATGGCAGCAGACAGGTGGTCCAAATAAAGGATGTGTACAATCTATCGTAATTAGCGGACCTAATGTTTTAGCGGGAACTGAAGGTGGAGGATTATTTTTATCAACAGATGAAGGTGTAAATTGGAATGTCTTAAAAACTGGGACAACAAATCAACAGCTAACCGTTCGTTCTTTAGCTGTTATTAATACAAATATTTTTGCTGTTTTTTCTAATACTAATGCATTAATTTCAATGTCATCCGATAACGGGATTTCCTGGATTGCAGTTGATTCAGGTATTCCTCATTCTGCAACAAACATAAATTTTTTAACGGTTAATGGTACCAACTTATATGCAGGTACCAATAAGGGGATTTATGTTTCAAATAATAATGGAAGTTCTTGGTCTTCAATAAATACTGGTTTAACTAATTTAGATGTAACCTCATTAGTATTTAGTGGTAGCAATCTTTTTGCCGGTACTTTTGGTGGTGGTGTGTTTTTGTCTTCAAATAATGGTGGAAATTGGACATCTGTAAGTACAGGATTGAATTATTATGTTAAATCTTTAGCAGTAAAAGGAAATAATATTTTTGCAGGCACATGGCAAGGTGGTGTTTATTTGTCAACTAATGATGGTTTAAATTGGTCTGCAGTAAATGAGGGATTTACTCATACTAATGATTTTATCGTAAATGCTTTTACAGTATGTGGAGCACATGTTTATGCAGGAACTTCACATGGTATTTTTTTATCTTCAGATGATGGTGCAAGCTGGACTGAGGTGAGCACTTCTGGTTTATTTGGTTCATATATATGGTCTTTTGCAGTTAGTGGAACAACTGTTTATGCAGGGACATTAAATGAGGGTATTTATAAAACAAATAATAATGATTTAAATTGGATAGAAATAAATAATAATTTTATAAATACAAGAGTAAATACCATAGCTGAAATTGGTAATAATATTTTAGTTAGTACTGATTATAATGGAATATTTAAATCAACAGATAATGGAGATAGCTGGTTGACAGTTAATACAGGCATAACCACTAAAGAGACTTTTTCTTTATTGGTTAATGGAACTGAGATTTTTGCTGGAACTTGGGGTAAAGGAATTTTTAAATCTTCAGACAATGGGATAAGTTGGACAACTGTGAATTCAGGATTAACTATTACTAACAATAGAGTAAACGCTATAGTTCTTAAGGATGCGATTCTTTTTGCGGGAATTGGAGGATTGTCAGGATGTGGGGTTTATAAATCGATAAATAATGGTGTCAGTTGGGTTCCGTCAATTACCGGCTTAACTAATCTAAATATAACTGATTTATTAGTAAGCGGGCAAAATATTTTTGCAGCAACTGATGATGGAGTATTTAAATCAACAAATGACGGTGCTTCATGGTCCTTAACAAGTTTACCTAGTTGCTCTGCTCAATCATTGGATATTGTTGGAACTAGTATTTTTGCAGATTGTGGTGGTCTTTTTAAATCAACAGACAATGGTACAACATGGACAAGTATAAATACTGGAATAATAAATGCTTTTGTTTATTCTTTTGCAACTGATAATGCCAATATTTATTTAGGAACAAATGAAGGCGTATTTTTCTCGAATGACGAAGGTATAAATTGGTTAGATATCAGTACTGGTTTAATAAATTATTCTGTTAGTTCTATTTTTGTAAAAGACAGTTATATATATGTTGGTACAAGTAGTAATGGTGTATGGAAAAGAGCACTATCAGAAATTACTGGTATTAAAGAAAACAATAAAACATCAAAATTATCAGTATACCCAAATCCTTCAAGTGGAAAATTTACTATAACAAATGTTAATGGAGTTAGTGCTATTGAAATTGCAAATGTATTGGGTGAGGTAATTTTTAATACTACTAACAATATTCAAGATAATATGGAAATTGATATTTCCAATTTTTCAAAAGGAATTTATTTTGTGAAGTTATATACTGATAATAGTTATTCAACTGAGAAAATTGTGGTGCAGTAAGAAGAGGGGATTACAAATCCCCAAAGTATTTATCTCTGGATTGTAAATCCAGAGGAGCATTTTCAATATTTTGCAGATGTATTATAAATCCATCTGAGCTGAATAGTTAAACAATAAAAAAAGGAAATTACAATCCCAAGTAATCAATGTATGTTAAAATAGATTCTTCACTACTCTGCCGCGGCGGACAGAATGACAAAACGGTTAAACAAAAAACCTCGCAATTTGCGAGGTTTTTTGTTTTCTGTGTACAATGTTAATTTGCTTTTAATTCTTTAATCGCAGCAATTAATTCAGGAATAACTTTTAAAGCATCGCCAACAATACCATAATCAGCAGCTTCAAAAATAGGAGCATCAGGATCTTTATTAACAGCTACTATACATTTTGATGAGCTGATTCCACCTAAATGCTGAATTGCACCTGAAATACCAAATGCAAAATAAAGATTAGGAGCAATAATTTTTCCGGTTTGTCCGGTATGTTCTTCATGAGTTCTCCAACCTTCGTCAGATACCGGGCGCGAACAAGCAGTTGCTGCACCTAAAATTTGAGCCAACTCTTCAATACCGCCCCAGTTTTCTGGTCCTTTCATTCCTCTACCGCCCGAAACAACTATTTCGGCATCGGTTAAAAGAATTTTTCCTGTTACTTTGTTAACTTCAATAACTGTAGATTTAATATCTGTATCAGCTATTTCTGGTGCAAAGTTTTCAATATTAGCAGTTGTAGGATTCTCAACAATACCAAATGCATTCTGTGAAAGTGTAATTATTTTAACATCTGTTTTAATAACTACATTTGCTAATGCTTTGGCTGTATATGTTTTCTTAACAATAGTAAAAGGTTCAAATGAAGTTGGCAAACCAATTACACCTGAAGCTAATCCTGCTTTTAATCTTATAGAAACTCTAGGAGAAATTGCTTTTCCTGTATTGTTTTGAGCAAATACAATAACTTTAGAATTTTCTTTTGCCGCTGCCTGAGCAATTGCCATCGTGTATGCTTTGTTATCAAGATTATATAAACGACAATCTGTAACATTTAACACTTTAGATGCTCCATATGTTCCAAGTTTATTGAGCTCTTCGCTATCTACTTTTCCGATAGAAATAGCAGATACTGTTGTATTCATTGATTTTGATAAGGCATGGGCATATGAAATAAGTTCAAAAGTTTGTTTTTTAAACTTTCCATCCCAATTTTCTGCAAAAACTAAAATTGACATATTATATTAAGTTTTTTAGATTTATAAATATTGACACTTTGTTAAATAACCTTTGCTTCATTATGAAGTAAGTTTACAAGTTCTTTTACATTCTCTGGATCTACTTTTTTGCAGGCTGCTTTTGATTTAGGGTAATCGAAGCTTACAAAATCTGTATATAAATCAGCAGAAACCGGTTCAACAACTTGCAAAGGTTTAGTTTTTGCCATCATAATTCCTCTCATATTAGGAATACGTGCATCTTTTGCAATACCTTTCTGAACTATTCCAATAAAAGGAGTTGAGATGCCAATAATTTCCTGACCACCATCAATTTCTCTTTTTAGTTTAAGCTGGTCGCCTTCAATGTCAATAAATGAAACTGCAGAAACAGAAGGATAATCTACCAACTCTGATAACATACCACCAACAGAAGTTCCGTTATAGTCGCTCGATTCTATTCCACAAAGAATAATATCATAAGAATCTTTCTTTATAATTTCAGAAAGTTGAAGAGCTACAGTATAAGCGTCTTTTGGGTCTGCATTTACTCTGATAGCTTTGTCAGCTCCAATAGCAAGTGCTTTTCTGATAGTAGGTTCTGTTGTTGGTAATCCAACATTTACAACTGTAATTTCTGTGATTGCACCAGCATGTGCCTCCTTTAATTCAATTGCTCTTGTTAATGCAAGTTCGTCCCATGGATTAATAATCCATTGTACACCTGTTGCATCAAATGTTGTATTGTTATTTACAAATTTGATTTTGGTTGTTGTGTCAGGAACATTACTAATACAAACTAAAATTTTCATTTCTGTTCTTTCTTTTTTATATTGTTAATAAATTAATCTTTTAATATTGTTCTTGAAATTACAATTTTCTGAACCTCTGATGTGCCTTCATAAATCTGAGTAAGTTTTGCTTCGCGCATTAATCTTTCTACATGATACTCGGCAACATATCCATAACCTCCATGAACCTGAACTGCTTCAGTTGTAACTTCCATTGCCATATCAGCGCAATATTGTTTTGCCATTGCGCTTGCTAATCCATAAGGTAAATGTTGATCTTTTAACCAAGCAGCTTTTAAGCAAAGATTACGACCGTTTTCAATTTTAACTGCCATCTCTGCTAATTTAAATGCGATAGCCTGATGATTTGCGATTTCGGTACCAAATGCTTTTCTTTCTTTTGCATATTTTACTGCGCGTTCAAAAGCACCTGATGCTATACCTAAAGCCTGTGAAGCAATACCAATACGTCCACCATCTAATGTTTTCATTGCAAAAGTAAATCCAAAGCCATCCTCTCCAATGCGATTTTCTTTAGGAACTTTTACATCGTTAAACATTACAGAATGTGTATCTGAGCTTCTCATTCCCATTTTCTTTTCATGTGGGCCTAATGTTATACCAGGGGTGTTTTTATCTACAATAATTGCATTTATTCCTTTATGTTTTTTATCTGGATAGGTTTGTGCAATAACAATGTATGTAGAAGCTGAATTAGCATTTGTAATCCAGTTTTTTGTTCCATTAATTAAATAATGATCACCTTTATCTTCTGCAATAGTGCGTTGTGATGTTGCATCAGATCCGGCTTCTGGCTCTGAAAGTAAGAAAGCACCAATTTTTTGGCCGGTTGCAAGTGGTCTTAAATATTTTTCTTTTTGAGCATCGTTTCCATATGTTTCAAGTCCCCAAATAACAAGAGAATTACAAACTGACATGACTACTGCAACTGACGAATCTACTTTTGAAATTTCTTCCATTGCAAGTACATATGAAATAGTATCCATTCCACCACCTCCCCATTTTGGGTCAGTCATCATTCCTAAAAATCCTAGGTCTACTAATTTTTTTATACCTTCTGTTGGAAAAATAGCTTTTTCATCTCTTTCAATAACATCGTGTAATAATTCGCGTTCTGCAAAATCTTTTGCAGCTTGCTGAATCATTTTTTGTTCTTCTGATAATTCAAAGTTCATAGTTATAATTTTAGTGATTAATAATTCGAGTTTTTTATTGTCATAAAATTATAAATAATTTTGGAAATTAAACTGCCGAAAGTCTCTTTTTAACCTTTAATACAAATTTAACCATATTCTTTTTTACGACTTCAGTTGCTTGCTGATGCGGAACGTGCCCACAATCAGGAATATATAGAAGTTCTACTTCTGAGTTTACGTTTTGCTTAATTGATTCTAGTTGTGCAAAGGTGCCATAATTATCTAAATCGCCCTGTATAGCCATAACTGGGCAAGTTATTGTATGTAAATAGTTTTCAATATTCCAAAGTCTAAACTCGGGTATAAGGCAAGTATTTGTCCAGCTATTTACCATGCTTTCAGTGTTTTCACCATGATGCTTTTTTAATATTTTAATCCATTTAGCTTTATTTTCAGAATCTGCTATTAAACATATTCCGTTTACAGAAATATCTTCGATAAAAACATGTGCGGCCTCTGTAATAAGTCCAACTACATTTTTTGGAAATGCTCCGGCGTATATAATAGAAATACTACCACCATCACTATGTCCGATTAAAATAATTTTTGATTTTGAGAAATGCAGTTTTTTTAAAATTTCAGGTAAAAATTCAAGAGCTTCTTTGTTTAAAAAATTTACAGTTCTGATTTCGTTTATTTGTTCAGATTTGCCATAGCCATATCTGTCATACATTAATACCGGGCATTTTGTATAATCCGAAATTTCTTTTGGAAAGTTATGCCATTGACGACAGCTTCCTAAACCTTCATGCAGAAAAATAATTAGTGGATTATTTTCGGAAAAGTAATCTGTATTTAATAATTCGTAGTAAATATTTTTATCAAGAACAGAAAGATAACCTGTCTTTTTATAATCTGGTAACATTATGAATAATACTTTAAAATGATTCTTTAGAGTTAATAAAATCTTTTTTTATTTTAATGTAATCTGTAATAATTTCATTTAAAATAGCAGCAGCCGGTTTTATCTCATTAATCATTGCTGAGATTTGTCCGATTTCCATTTCTCCCTCATCTTCATTTCCCTCAAACATTCCCATTTTTGCTCTGCCACGACCAAGTAATTCTGATAATTCTTGTGTACTTACTCCTTGGTTTTGTTTTTGTTCAACCTCGAAAAAGAATTTGTTTTTAACTAACCTGACCGGAACGAGTTGCTTTAGTGTTAGTTGAGTGTCGCCGTCTTTTATTTCTATAATTTTATTTTTAAAATTTTGATGAGCAGATGATTCTATCGAAGCAACAAATCTACTTCCAATCTGAACACCATCAGCACCTAAAGCCATTGCTCCAAACATGGTTCTTCCGTTGCCAATCCCGCCAGCTGCAATAACTGGAATTGAAACTATTTCTTTAACTAATGGAATAAGAACCATTGTTGTTGTTTCTTCTTTACCATTATGACCACCGGCTTCGAAGCCTTCTGCAACAATAGCATCAACTCCGGCTTCTTCGCATTTTTTTGCTGATTTGGTATTTGCAACAACGTGAACAACAGTAATTCCGTTTTCTTTCAGAAATCCAGTCCATTTTGCTGGATTTCCGGCAGAAGTGAAAACTATTTTTACATTTTCTTTAATAATAATTTTTATAAATTCTTCTGCGTAAGGAAAAATTAAAGGAATGTTTACACCAAATGGCTTGTTTGTAGCTAGTTTGCATTTTTTAATGTGAGTTGTTAATATTTCAGGTGTCATTGAACCTGAACCAATAAGTCCTAGTCCACCTGCATTGCTTACAGCAGAGGCAAGTTCCCAGCCACTACACCATATCATACCTGCCTGAATAACCGGATACTGAACATTAAAAAGTTGACATATTCTATTCATAATATATAAATTAAGTAGTTGGCTCGGCAAAGATATAATTAAATCTTTTTTTAAAGAATGAGTTAATTTCTGGAATTTTCTATTTTTAATATTTAATTACCTTTGCAGGAAATGAAAATTGTTGTAAATACAAGATTGCTTCAAAAAGGTAATCTGGAAGGAATTGGCTGGTTCACATTTGAAACATTCAAAAGAATTACCAAAAATCATCCGGAGCATCAGTTTTATTTTTTATTTGACAGACCATATTCTGAAGAATTTATTTTTTCTGAAAATGTTATTCCATTAGTATATGGACCTCCTGCACGACATCCCTTTTTATATTATATATGGTTTGAATGGGTTATTCCTCGTGTGTTGAAAAAAGTTGGAGCAGATTTATTTATCACACCTGATGGTTATAGTACTCTTTCAAAAAGGGTTCCTATTTTGCAAGTTGTTCATGATATAAATTATGTACACTATCCGCAATATATCCCATTTGTAGCCAGAAAATATCTTGAAATATATTTTCCAAAATTTATTAAAAGGGCTGATAGAATAGCAACAGTGTCAGAATTTTCAAAGCAGGATGTGGTTTCTCATTATGGATATGATGCAAATAAAATGGATGTTGTATTTAATGGAGCTAATGAAATGTATGGTCCTGTAACCGATGAAATCTCTACTCTTACAAGAAAACAATATTCAAATGGTAAACCATATTTTTTTTATGTCGGTTCACTTCATCCTCGAAAAAATATTATTAATCTTTTAAAAGCATTCGATAAATTTATTTCCATAACAAAAGCAGAAGTTAAGATGGTTATAGTAGGAAAAGTTTATTGGTGGAATGCAGAGATGGAAAAGGAATATAAAAAAATAATTCATAAAGAGGATATTATTTTTGTTGGCAGGGTTGAAACAGATGTATTGAAAAGATTGTTAGCTTCATCATTGGCTGTTACATATGTGTCACTTTTTGAGGGTTTCGGAATACCCATAGTTGAGGCAATGTATAGCGAAGTGCCTGTAATTACATCAAACACATCATCAATGCCTGAGGTAGGTGGTAATGCTGCTCTTTATGTTGATCCGTTTAATGTTGACTCTATATCTGATGCAATGCAGGAAATTTATTGCAATGAAGATTTAAGAAAGTCTTTAGTTGAGAATGCAAAAGTGCGCAGACAAGAATTTACTTGGGATAAAACAGCATCAAAGCTTTGGGATAGCATAGAGAAAACTATAAGATAAAAATCGTTACTATATTATAGAATAAAGGATGATTTTATTAAATATAAAATTATCTTACGATTGAGCATACTCCATTAATAGGATCTTTATCATTATGTAAATTAACAATAAACACATAAGAACCCAAAGGCAAATCTTTACCTTTTAACTTTCCATTCCATCTGTTTGTTTGAATAGAATACTCTTCTCCAGTACCATCAAAAAGGAATAATTTGTCGCCCCATCTATTAAAGATTTCTATTGTTACTTCAGGGTATGCACCAATTCCAATAATTTCGAAATCATCATTAACATTATCTCCGTTTGGTGTAATTAATGTTGGAATTATTAAGGGAATGTCAATTGTAAATGTATCAATTAACTGGCACAGTAAATTATCTGTAATGGTAACAATATAAGTTCCTGTTTGTAGTTCAGATATTGATGATGTAGTTGCATTGTTTGACCATAAATACTGATAAGAACCGGAACCTCCACTGACTGTTAAAGTAATAGATCCTGTTTTGCTTGAAGGATATTGTTCTACATTACTTGTAATAATTAAAGGTGTTGGGTAATTTATAGAAGTTTGAGCAATATTTGTACAATTATAATTATCTGTAACCGTAACATTATAAATTCCACTATTTAATAAAGACGCATTTAGTATTACAGGGTTTTGATCTGTACTTATAAAAGAGTCTGGTCCAGTCCAATTATAAGTTGTACCTCCTGAAGAAAACAACTCAATTGGATCACCAACACAAAGTGGAGTAGTATTTGTGCACGATACTATTGGAAGATTTTGAACAGAGACTGTTGTTGTTGCTGAAGTGGTACAGCCATTTGCTCCTGTTGCTGTAACAGTATAAATACCGCTATTTAAATTATTAGCATTGCTAATTGTTTGGTTTTGTGTATTGCTGAAGAATCCATTTGGTCCCGACCATAAGTATGTTGCACCGCCTGATGATGTAATTGAAATATTATTTCCTTCGCATACCGGACTGTTGGATATTATGGAAATCAGAGGAATTGCAAATATAGTAATGCTTTCAGAAGCACTTGAGGTACATCCTGAATTATTGGTTACCGTAACAGAATAGTATCCTGAATCTGAAAGCAAGGCTGTATTAATTGAGGGGTTTTGTAATGTAGAAGTAAAGCCGTTGGGGCCACTCCATTGATAATTAGTTCCACTGATAGTTGTTAAATTTATTGCATTCCCTTCGCAGATAGGACTATTGCTGTTAGTATTAACCAATGGGTTACTATTAATAATAATGTTTACTGATGCATTATTTGTACAGCCACTACTATTTGTTACAAGGCATGTATAAGTTCCGCTATTAGCTAATGTAACTCCTGTTATCATTGGAGATTGTAAAGTGCTTGTATAAGAATTAGGTCCTGTCCAGTTCCAGACAGCTCCGCCGGTTAATGTAATTGTCAGATTATTACCTTCACAAACTGGGCTATTTGAATTGATTGTTACAGCAGGAATCGAATTTACTATTACATTAGTTGTTGAAGTAGATGTACATCCAAAAATATTTGATACTGTAACGTAATAAGTACCTGCATCAGAAATTGAAGAAGTAGAAATAACTGGGTTTTGTGAAGTAGAATTAAATCCGTTAGGACCACTCCAGATATATGAAGTACTGCCCGATGAGGTAAGATTTATGTTATTGCCTTCACAAACAGGGCTATTACTGTTAATATTTGCGGTAATGCCATTATTTACTACTATTGCTATGTTTTCAGTATTTGTACAACCTTGAAGATTGCTAATAATACAGGTATATGTTCCAGAATTTGCCGGTGTTGAATTTGTTATAACAGGAGATTGTAATGAACTTGTAAAAGAGTTAGGACCAGTCCAACTCCATGACGTTCCTCCTGAAAGAGAAAAATTTATATTATTGCCTTCACATACCGGACTGTTTGAAGCGGATGTTGTTACTGGAATTGTGTTAATTGTTACTGTCGTAGAGGATGTTGTAGTGCAACCAAAACTATTTGAAATTGTTGCATAATAAACTCCTGCATTAGATAATGATACCGAACTTATTGATGGGTTTTGGTTTGTAGAAGTAAAACCATTTGGCCCACTCCATTGATATGTTGTTCCACTTGTTGAAGTTAAGTTTATAACATTTTGCTCACAAACAGGACTGTTGCTGTTAAGTGTTAATGAGGGTAACGGATTTACTGTAATAGTAACAGAAGATGAGGTTGTGTTTGAACCATCATTAATTGAAACAAAATAAGTGGTAGTAACTGTTGGTGATACTGTCGGATTAGCAATGTTAGAGCTAAAACCTGCCGGTGATGAAGTCCATGTATATGTGTATGATCCGGTACCGCCTCCGGCATTTGCATACAATTGTGTTGTATTTCCAGAACAAATTGTAGAAGGAGAAGCGCTTGGGTTAGTAGATAAAATAGATCCTGTAACAACTACTGTTACCTGATCGGTTGATGTGCAAGTTGTTGTGTTATCTGTTATAGTTACTGTATAAATTGTTGTTACGGTTAAATTTACTGTTTGAGGGTTTTGAAGGTTTGGGTTTACTAGTGAAGATGTTGGCGACCATGAGTATGAATAGTTGCCGCTTCCACCGGAAGCACTTCCGTTTAATGTTGTTGAGGTGCCATTGGGAATAGAAACATCACTTCCTGCATTAGGAACGGGGTTATTATTTATGATAACGCTGGTTGTTGTTACGGAAGTACAGTTATTTGCTCCTGTTACTGTTACTGTATATGTTCCTGACATTGCCGTTGTTGATGTTGGGCGAATAGGGTTTTGAACAGTTGAGCTAAAGGTGGATGGTCCTGACCAGTTATAAGAGGTTCCACCAGATGAGTTTAAACTAATTGTGGCACCTGCACAATAAGGTCCGCTATTTGAAGCTGTCGCTACTGGATTTGTATTTACAGAAACAGAAGTTGACGCAATTGATGTACAGCTACTGGAATTTGTTACGGTTACATAATATGTTCCTGCCATCGTTGTTGTAGCACCTGCTATTGTTGGATTTTGAACAGAACTTGTAAATCCGTTAGGTCCTGACCAGCTATAGTTTGTACCACCTGAAGAATTTAGCGAAATTGAATTTCCAACACAGAATGCTCCAGTATTGCCAGCTGTTGCTGATGGTGATGTGTTTACAGTTACAACAGTGCTATTTGTTGCGGTACAACCATTAGAATTTGTTACAGTTACATTGTATGTTCCACTCATTGCTGTTGTAGCATTTGTACGTGTTGGATTTTGTAATGTGCTAGTCCAACCACTTGGTCCCGACCAACTATAAGAAGTTCCCCCAGATGAAGAAAGTGAAATGGTTGTCCCCTGACAAAAAGGTCCGGTATTACTAGCAGTTGCTGCAGGAAGTGTATTTATTGTTACAGGAGTAGAGCTTGTTGAGCTACATCCGGCAGAACTTGTAACAGTAACATAATAAGTTCCTGCCATTAATGCTGTAGCGCTTGACCTGGTTGGGTTTTGTAATGTGCTAGTGAATCCGTTTGGACCTGACCATGAATATGTAGCTCCGCCACCAGAACTAAGATTTATTGTTTGTCCGATACATAATGGACTATTACTAGTTGAAGTAGCTATTGGAAAATTATTTACTGTAATAGGAATTGAAAGCGTCTGTCTATAACCACAAACACCGGTAACTTCTAAAGAATATGTTTGACTATATGCAGGAGTAACTGTAATGTTTTGTGTTGTTTGTCCACCTGGTGACCAATCGTAAGCACTTGCACCGGCTGGTCCGTTTAAAGTTATTGTTTGACCTGCACAAATAGAAGTACTTGTAGTCGTAATATCCGGAAATTGAACTCCTGCTGTAGCAGTAAGCGAATAACTACAAATATCTCCGGCAAATCCATCAATCATTAAGTAATAGTTGTTTCCAATTGTAAGATTGTTTGCAGTTATTGTCAGTTGTGAAGAGCCTTCTTTAAAATCCGAAACAGGAGTATAGTTGCAACATGGAGAACCTGCAGAAAAAATTTGCATTTGAATTCCACCTGAAGGATAATTTCCAACAAAACAATTATTGATGTTTACAGTAAGAGTTGCAGTTGTATTTGATGCCGTAAACTGTATCCATGAATTATTATCAATTTTAACATCACAATTTGGAGCACCTGTTCCCCATGCACCTCCTAAACCGAAAACTCCACCCTGGCAAGTGCCAGGGGTATATGTATAAGTTGGAGGATTATTAGTCTCAGCATTTCCACGCATGTTGCATGGTCGGTCAGTAGAGTAGGCGGCACTTGTTGTTCCGGAATAATTATTTAAATCGCAAATGTATAAATTGTTAGCACAATTATCATTTGTTGGAGTTGATACACAAATTCCAAATACATTAGTTGTATTTCCATTAAAAGCCCAGTATCTTAAATATACTGTTGATCCAGATGTTAGCCCTGATGCTAAAATAAATGGTTTAAAATCATTAGCCGCACCGGGGTAATTATAATCATCTGAACATGCAATTTGGGTGAGGGACGCACAGGTACCTGAATATAAAGCCATAACTCCATCAGAAATACCATAACCTGGCTGAGTAGTAATTGTAATTATTCCACTTGAAGGCACAGTAATTTTAAACCATACATCTTTTGGTTGTGGTGTATTGTTAAATCCACCCTGTTGTGGCGCAGAGCCACCAGCACAGGCTGAAGGCACAGGTGCACCGGCAGAAGTTGTTGCTCCTACAGTTGTAAAATTCATAAAATTACAAGCTGATGTTACAGCAGGAAGTTGAATGGCGCTACAAGGTTCGTCATTAGTTGGTGCTGCTGTTGGAGTTCCTGTTATACAAATTTGAAAAGGTGAGCCTCCTGTTCCGCTATAGTAATCATATACTCTTATATAATATGTGTTGCCAGGTATAAGCCCAACAGCACTAATAATTTCATTTCCATCTGTAAAACCTGCGTCCATACAAGTTACCTGAATAAGAGATGCGCATGAACCTGAGAAAAGTTCAACAACAGGGTCCATTGTTGAAGATGGATCTACTGTAATAGTTTGAACCGAATTAGTTGCTATAAACTTAAACCAAACATCATCATCAGCGGTTCCTGCGCATCCAGCTTGTGATTGGGTTGCGCTAACTGATGTTGCATTAGTATAACTACAACTTGAATTTACATTTAAAAGTGTGGCATTTACACAGTTGTCATTTGAAGGAGGAGTTGGTGCCTGTGTTACGCATATTGTAAAGGTGCCAGAGCCGGAACCAGCATAATAATGATAAATCCTGATAGTGTAAATTACACCAATAGTTAATCCTGAAGCAGAAATAGTTTCTGTTTCTCCAGTTAATCCATTGTCCATACAATTTAATGAAATTAGCGAAGAACAAGAGCCTGAAAAAAGCTGAACAACCGGATCCAAACTTGCAGAAGGAACAACTGTTATTACGTGGCTTGTTGCAGTTGCTGTAAAGGTATACCATACATCATCGTCGGCAGTACCAACACAACCGGAAATTGTTTGAGTAGCTCCTGTTGTTGTACCTGCAGTTGGGGTTGTGCAGTTTAGTGTAACTGGTAAGGAAGTGGCACCCGAACATCCATCTGATTGAGAAAATGAAGTCCCGAAAGAAAGTGTCAACATTAATATTAAAAGTGAAATTTTTGTTTTCATGTTCTTTGTTATTTTACAGATTCTCTTGGTTTGCATTCAATTGGCATGAGGTTGTTATTTAAGATAGCTTCTTTTACAGGTATCAGATTAATATTTTCAATATTTTCCGATCCTGTAATTTCTTGTTCAACAACAAAAATAAGCTGACCCTTACCGCTTTCCCATTTACAATTTACTTTTGCTTCTTTAATATATTTTATTTTTAATACATCTGCAACTAATTTATCCGGTTGTGTTTGCTCAGTAAGGTTTTCAAATGTGTATAAATAAACAGTTTTTTCGATTTTATTAGCTTTATTTTGAGAAAAACCAGGTGTAATGGTTACCAGAAAAGCTATTGTAATAAAAATATTTTTCATAAAAAATTAATTTAAGGAATGCAAAGGTAAGCTAAAGGGTTATACTTGTCAATAGCATTATTTAAAATATAAAAAATGGTTGTTAGTCAACGTATTGTGTTGGGTTTTTTCAAAAAAATAAATATGATGGTAATTTTTTGGTAACTAACACTTAATATGAAGTTAACAATCAGTTAATACTTATAAAATAATTTTACGTTGACAAATTTAGGTTAACTAATAATTATGGCTGAATTAATGAAAACTGTTTTGATAGTTGATGACGAAGAAAACATTCATGAATTTCTCACTTATAATCTGGAAAAATCGGATTTTATAGTTTATTCTGCAAAAAATGGATTAGAGGGCATTCGGTTTGCTAAAAAGCATATTCCTGATGTAATATTGTTAGATGTTACAATGCCGGAAATGGATGGAATAATGACTTGTATTGAATTACGTAAAGTCGAAAAGCTCGACTCTTCATTAATAATTTTTTTAACTGCTCGTGGTGAAGATTATTCTCAGATTGCTGCATACAATGCCGGTGCAGATGATTATATAAAAAAACCAATAAGTCCAAAAGTGCTCATAATGAAATTAAGAATAATGTTGACAAGAAAAAGAGCAGAAAAGATTTTTGTTGATGTAAATAATTATGATTTAACGCCAGGAAAATTGTTTATTAATAAAGAAAAGTATTTAATTGTTGTGAATAATAAAGAAATCATTTTGCCAAGAAAGGAGTTTGAATTACTTGCAATGTTGGCTTCAAAACCAGATAAAGTTTTTACGAGAGATGAAATTTTTAGCAGAATATGGGGTGATAACAGTGCATCAACTTATAGAACCATTGATGTTCATATAAGAAAAATAAGAGAAAAACTTGGAGGAGATTATATTAAAACTCAAAAGGGTGTTGGGTATAGGTTTTCAGAATAATTTACTCAAACTTAACAGACAATTAAGATTACCATAAAACACTTTTAACATCCAGTTAATATTAGAAATTTAATTTTGTTTCGAAATCAAAAGTAAAAA
Source organism: Bacteroidia bacterium (assembly GCA_016218155.1). Taxonomy (NCBI): domain Bacteria; kingdom Pseudomonadati; phylum Bacteroidota; class Bacteroidia; species Bacteroidia bacterium. The sequence continues at coordinate 28,829 of JACREQ010000045.1, read as the reverse complement.
ACATGAAAAAACAATTTTTTTTAAAAGTAATTATTGCTTTGTTTATAATGAATACCTCGTTAGTAATAAAAGCACAAGAAACAGAACAAAGTCCATTTGATACATTGGCAAATAGTGTAAACAAACTCAAAGATGATATGGATTTGCTTAAGAGAATAAAAATCTCAGGATATTTACAACCTCAGTTTCAAATGTCAGATTCAAACGGAATAGCTTCTTTTGCAGGAGGGAATTTCAATGCCAATTCCGATAAGCGTTTCATGTTAAGGAGAGCTCGTGTAAAAGTTAGTTATGAAACATTGTTATCACAATATGTATTTCAAATTGATGCTACAGAAAAAGGATTTGCAATAAAAGATATATATGCAAAATTTACAGAACCATGGGCAAAAGCAGTTTCATTAACTGTTGGTTGTATGAATCGACCATTTGGTTATGAAATAGGTTATTCTTCAAGCTTAAGAGAATCACCTGAACGTGGTAGGATGTCGCAAATTATTTTCCCAGGCGAAAGGGACTTAGGTGCTATGTTAACTTTTCAAATGCCAAAAACTTCAAAATGGAATTTTATTAAAGCAGAGGCCGGAATGTATAATGGAACTGGTTCTGGGGCAGTTGATTTTGATTATAAGAAAGATTTTATCGGACGAATAAGAATGGATAAATCTACAAAGTCAGAGAAAATATCTTATGGATTAGGTTTTTCATATTATGATGGAGGGTATCGTCAGGGAAGAAAAAATGTATATACAAACGCAGCTGATTCTTCGGGGCTAATGGCATTTGTTTTAAATAATGACACAACTAATTACGGTGCTATAGCAAAGCGCACATATATGGGTGGTGACTTTCAGCTAAATTTTGATCTTCCTATAGGAATGACAACTATTCGTGGAGAATATATTCAAGGGCAGCAACCTGGCACTTCTTCAACAACTGCAAGTTTAACAACACAACCAACAACTGATAATTATATAAGAAACTTTAATGGAGCATATTTTTATTTTCTACAAAATATATGGACTACAAAATTTCAATTTGTAGCAAAATATGACTGGTATGATCCTAATACTGATGTTGCCGGTGATGTAATTGGACAAACAGTAAAATCATCAGCAGATATTAAAGTTGCAAAAACAGGAAAGAATGATTTAAAATACACTACAATTGGATTAGGCTTGGCATATCGTTGGGATAATAATGTTAAAATTACTGCTTACTACGATATGGTTAAAAACGAAACAAGTAAAAATGTAACAGGCTACACAAAAGATTTAAAAGACAATGTGTTTACTTTAAGAGTTCAATATAAATTTTAAAAGCATAAATTAATAAATACTTAAGGTAAAATAAATATTCAGTTAATACAACAAGACGAAATTTGTAATATAAAATATTAAGAAAATGAAAACAAAAATCACAACAGTACTTATTATAGTAACATTAATTAGTATAAGTGCTTATTCACAAAACGTAGTGAATTTAAAAATTAAAGGAAGCGATACAGTACTTCCACTTTCGCAAAAAGAAGCAGAAACATTCATGAAAAAAAATAAATCTGCAAAAATTACTGTAACCGGTGGAGGTAGTGGGGTTGGTATTGCTGCATTTGTTGACGGATCAACAGATATAGCAATGGCTTCACGAAAAATGAAAATGAGCGAAAAACTAAAATTACAGGATGCAGGAAAGGCATATAAAGAAGTAGTTATTGCTAACGATGCACTTTCAGTTATAGTAAACCCAGCAAATAAAGTAAGCCAATTAACCCGTGAACAAATTGAAGGAATATTTACAGGAAAAATTAAAAACTGGAAGGAAGTTGGTGGTGATGATGAAAAAATTGTAGTTTATTCACGTGAATCAAGTTCAGGAACATATGAATTTTTTAAAGAACATGTACTTAATAACAAAAATTACGGAACCTCGATATTAATGATGCCTGCAACTGGTGCAATGGTTCAATCTGTAAGCCAGACTAAAGGAGCAATTGGTTATATCGGTTTTGCATACATGGAGAAAAATGTAAAAGCGTTAAAAATATCATATGATAAAGGAAAAACATTTATTGAGCCTAATGTTATAAATGCTAAAAATAAAACTTATCCTGTAGTTCGTCCGTTATATTATTATTACTTAACAAAGGATGCTGCAAAAGTAAAAACATTTATTGATTACATTTTATCTGAAGAAGGACAAAAAGTTGTTAATGAAGTTGGATACATCAGTTTAAAATAATTTGAATATTAAGAGAATGATTAAGTTCTTAAAATCCACATTTGAAAAGCTTAAAGAAGGAACATTGTTTTTAAGCAGCACTATAACCACTTTGGCTATAGTGCTTATTATTATTTTTCTTTTTAAAGAAGGAATAGGAACTTTTAATCAAACACCAATTGAAGATGGGTTTTCATTAGTAGTAAATAAAAATAACCCGATTAATGAATTATCAGCAAATGAAATTAAAAACATATTCGATCAGAATATTACTAATTGGAAGACAGTTGGCGGTAAAAACGATTCCATAACATTATTCAATATAGATAATATTGGAGAATTCTATTCCGATTCTGCAATTGGTGAAAATTTTGAATATCTACCTCAGTGTATAAGCGATTATACTGAAAAAAATCCAGGAACAATTGCATTTGTTACAACAAGGTATACAGGAAAAGGTTTTACCGGTAAAATATTAACAACCACAAAAGTTAATATTTCACAGTTTATATCTCAAAAAGAATGGTTCCCGACTGCACAACCAGCTGCACAATTAGGAGTTTTGCCATTAATTCTTGGAACACTTTGGGTTAGTTTTGGAGCTATACTAATTGCTCTTCCGTTAGGATTAGCCACTTCAATTTACATGGCAGAAATTACAAGTCCCAAAATAAGAAATATTTTAAAGCCACTTATTGAATTATTAGCAGGAATTCCATCTGTAGTATATGGATTTTTTGGATTAGTTATAATTGTTCCGGGAATTCAAAAAATATTTGATTTACCAGTTGGTGAAACAGCATTAGCTGGCAGTATAGTATTAGCAATTATGGCATTGCCAACAATTATTACAATTTCTGAGGACGCACTTAGAACAACTCCAAAAGCAATGAAGGAAGCCAGCTTAGCACTTGGAGCTAACAAGTGGCAAACAATATATAGAGTAATCATTCCATATTCAGGATCCGGAATTACAGCAGCAACAATACTTGGTATTGGCCGCGCAATTGGCGAAACAATGGCAGTTTTAATGGTTACAGGCAACGCAGCAGTTATTCCACATTCATTTTTAGAACCCGTAAGAACTATTCCGGCAACAATTGCAGCCGAATTAGGAGAAGCTCCGCAAGGAGGGTTGCACTATAAAGCATTATTTGCACTTGGCTGCATATTATTTATAATTACTATGGCTATAAATCTTATAGTAGGATATGTTTCCTCAAAGAAAAAGTATAACGCAAGATGATTATCAGTAAAAAAGTCATACGAAAAAAGAATTTAAAAGAAAAAGTTGCATTCAATATTTTTCGTGTTTTTAGTGCAATTGTTGTACTTAGTTTAATTGCCATTTTATCTTTTATTATTTATAATGGGATTAGTGTTATAAACTGGAATTTCTTAACTCAAATGCCTGAGGACGGGATGACCAAAGGTGGTATTTATCCGGCAATTATAGGTACTTTATGTTTGGTAGCAGGAAGTATGATTTTTGCAATTCCAATAGGGGTTTTGTCTGGAATATATATCAATGAATACACCAAAGATAGCTGGTATAAACGTTTTATAAAATTAATGACAAATAACCTTGCCGGTATTCCATCTATTGTATTTGGTTTGTTTGGAATGTCATTATTTGTAAACACATTAGGATTTGGCGATTCAATAATTGCAGGATCGCTTACTTTAGGGTTAATGGTTTTACCTGTTGTTATAAGAACAACAGAAGAAGCATTAAAATCAGTTGATAATTCATTTAGGCATGGAAGCCTTGCACTAGGTGCTACAAAGTTGCAAACAGTTCGCAAAGTGGTTTTACCGATGGCATTTCCTAATATTATTACAGGAATAATATTGTCGGTAGGAAGAGTTTCGGGCGAAACAGCACCAATTTTATTTACAGTTGCAGCATATTTTTTACCAAAACTTCCTTCGAGTATTTTCGATCAGGTTATGGCATTACCATATCACCTTTATGTAATTTCAACTAGCGGGACAAATGTTGAAGCATCCCGACCTATAGCTTACGGGACAGCAATGGTGCTAATTGGATTCGTATTAATTGTTAACTTGCTGGCTAATGCTTTAAGAAAATATTTTGGAAAAAAAGTTAAAATGAATTAAAATGGAATATATTATAACAACAAATAAAGTAAATTTATTTTATGGCGAATCACAGGCCTTAAAAGATATTTCTATAAATTTTTTGCCAAATACTGTAACGGCTTTAATTGGTCCATCTGGTTGCGGAAAATCAACTTATCTTCGTTTATTTAACCGAATGAACGATCTTATAGACAATGTTAGAATTACCGGTGAAATAACAGTTGAAGGAGAAAATATTTATCAAAAAGACACAAATATTGTTGAACTAAGAAGAAAAGTAGGAATGGTTTTTCAAAAACCAAATCCATTTCCAAAATCAATATTCGAAAATGTTGCCTATGGTTTAAGAGTGAACGGTGTTAATGATATGTCGACCTTAAAAGAAAAAGTTGAATTTTCGTTAAAACAAGCTGCATTATGGGACGAGGTAAAAGATAAATTAAAAAAATCTGCTTTTGAATTATCTGGTGGACAACAACAAAGACTTTGTATTGCAAGAGCATTGGCAATTGAGCCGTCGATAATATTAATGGATGAGCCTGCATCTGCACTTGACCCGATTTCGACAGCAAAAATAGAAGAATTAATTTACGAATTAAAAGCAAATTATACAATAGTAATTGTAACACATAATCTTCAACAGGCAGGTAGGGTAAGCGATTATACGGCTTTCTTTTATTTGGGTGAACTGGTTGAGATAGGCGAAACAAAAGAGTTATTTATCAATCCAAAAAATATTAAAACGCAGAATTACATTACAGGTCGCTTTGGTTGATAGTAAAATTAATAAATTGTTATCACATTATATAAAAACAGAAAAGATGAATCATTTAGAAACAGAAATAGTATCGTTAAAAAGAAAAACAGTTGAAATGTGGCAACTGGTATATAGTCAGGTAGATAAATCTCAATTGGTGTTTTCCAATTTTGATAAAAATTTAATACAGAATATCAAAATTAACGAAAAAATGGTTGACACATTTGAGTTAATGATTGATATAGATTGCGAAAATATTTTAGCTCTTTATAGTCCTGTTGCTGTTGATTTGCGATTTGTTCTTACTGTGCTGAAAATTAATTACAATCTTGAAAGAATTGGCGATTATGCGAATGGTGTTAGCAAATTAATAAATGATCTTGAAAATCCTGTTTCAGAAGAATTATTAAGATCAACTAATATAATTGAAATGTTTAATTTATGTAAGGAGCTGTTAAAAGACAGTTTAAACTCTTTTGAAACTGAGAATAATTGGGATACAAGAAATATTTTAGGAAGAGATAAAGCAATTAATAAGATAAATAAAGATGCAACTATAATAGTATCTGATTACATTATAAATAACCCTGAAGATGTTATGACTGCAATGAATGTGTTATCTGCTATTCGTAAACTTGAGAGGGTTGGAGATCATATTCAAAATATTGCTGAAGAATTAATCTTTTTCATGGAAGCAAAAATTATTAAGCATCAAAAGAAAAGCAAAAGTAAAGAATAGAAGAATTTTATGAATTGATAAAAGCTCATTGCCGGTTGTTAAATGTACAATACAAGATTAAAAAAATCGGATAATAACAAAGTGAATAAATATTGGTGAAAGTTAAAGTGGGTAATACACAATCTTTTTTGTGTCAAAAAAATCTAATGGAAACCATTTATAAATATCTTCAACTTTAACTTTGTTTTTAAACTCGGAAAGTTCTTCTTTTAAGTCGCCGCCTTTTAAATAAATAATTCCGTTTTTTTGTACCCCGCTAATGTGCTTAATGTTTTTCTTTGTGAGATTAACAAATTCGGGGAAAGCGCATACACCACGGCTAATAATAAAATTGAATTTAGGCTTTAGTTCAATTACATTACCGTGAATTGCTGTGACATTTTCCAGTTTCAGTGATTCAACAACAGCTTTAACAACTGTTATTTTTTTACCTATTGCATCAAGTAATGTAAATTTTGAATCGGGAAAAGCAATTGCTAAAGGTATTCCTGGGAAACCTCCACCGGTTCCTACGTCTAGTACTTCTGCATCTTTCTGGAACTTAATAAATCGTGCAATAGCTAACGAATGAAGAACATGTCTTTCATATAAGTTCTCCATATCTTTTCGCGAAATAACATTTATCTTACTGTTCCATTCAGTATATAGAGGCATTAATTTTTCAAATGCCAATAATTGTTCATTTGTGAATTTTGGAAAAAAGCGTTTTATTAAATCCATATTATCAATTGTCAATTAATAATTGTCAATTGTTATATACTTTCCTGAGAATTCTTAATAATATTATATAGCAATTCGCGTGCTCTGAAAAGCTGAGCTTTCACGGTACCTATAGGTAGCTCAAGTTCCTGAGATATTTCTTCGTATGAATATTCTTTAAAATATCTTAGTTCAATTAAATTACGGTAGCGGGGTTTAAGTTTGCTAACAATCAAGTGCATTACACTTAATTTCTGATCTTTAATTAGTGCCTCTTCGGGATCTAAAACATTTGCAGGAATTGGAATGCTTTGATCTTGTTCACTTGAATCGTTAGGTGTATCAAGTGAAATTATATCATTCTTTTTCTTTCGTAAAAAATCGATACAATTATTAGATGCAATTTTAAACAGCCATGTACTAAATGCAAAGCTAGGTGAATACTGGCTTAAATTACGAAATGCTTTTCCAAAAGCTTCGATGGTAAGATCTTCTGCATCAATCTTATTATTTACCATTTTTAACAACATAAAATAAATGGCATCACGATATCTGCCCATAAGTTCAGCATACGACCTTTGATCACCTTTAATGGCTTGTTGCACCAGTTGGTAATCCTGAAGGGCTTTATCGCTAAGATTATGGTTTATCTCCATACATATGGATTTCTAAATTTTCCTGAAAATTTGATCATGAATCCTATAAAAATAAAAAGCAAATCAAATATTGGCGAATATAGTAATAAATCTTTTTCCTGCAAACGTTTTGTTGCAAAATATAAAGTAAGTAATTGTATTATAAGCCTAATAGAAAATGCAATAATTATCCATAATGGAAAAAACTGAAAAACTAATAATGTAGTGAAACTGGCATAAAATAATAACCTACTAATTGGTTCTAAGGCTAAAAGAAATTTATGAGAAAATTTATATCTTGGAAACGTGGTTCTATGACGTTTTTTCTGACGCAACCAATAAATAAATTTTTTTTTAGGGATAGATCGTGTAATACTTTCTGTATTAATTAAAATACTTGTGTTTTTGCTTGTTGCTGTTTCATTTACAAAAAGATCGTCATCACCAGAGAGAAGGCGGGCGTGGCTTGCAAACCCTTTGTTTCTGAAAAACAAGCCCTTTAAATATGAAAGATTTCTGCCAACACCCATATATGGTATGCCTGCACGTGCAAATGTAAGGTATTGTAAAGCAATAAAAAAAGTGTCGAATCTTATAAGCTTATTTAAAAAACCGGGAGCTCTTTCGTATCCGCCGTATGCTAAAAGAATTTCTGTTTTAGACTGAAAACTTCCTGAAATATTTTTTATCCATTGATTACTTGTTGGGTAACAATCAGCATCTGTAAAAATCAGTTTTTCATTTATGGCAGATTTTATACCTATTGTTTGAGCTAATTTTTTCCCGTGAGTAAATTTCTCGTCTTTTTTAATAGTTGTGTAACGTAAATTAGAATATTTTAATTGAAAGTTTTTTAAAACGTTTTCGGTATGATCTTCAGAACAATCATTAACTACAATTACTTCAAAATTTGGGTAATCCTGCTCTAAAACTAATGGAAGAAATTTTTCCAGATTTTCTGCTTCTTCACGGGCACAAATAATAACAGAAACAGGTTCGTTATTGTTCTCATTTATTTTAACTTTTCCCCATGCTAGTCTAAGGTAGAAAAACAAATAATAAAACAATTGAATTAATAAACTTAATGCAAATAAACCTGTTATAGATAATATAATAACACCCTCTGTTGTTTGTAACAACTCTTTCACTTAAATAAAGATAAAAAATTTAGTGCAAGTTTAAATAAACTAATAATGAATAAAAGGTTGTTATGTGTTGAATAATACAAGAATTATTCACAAGGTATAATTCAAAAAATTAAGAGATTAGTCTATTCTTTAATTCTTATGATTTAAAAATATAACAATAATAAATTTTGTGAAATGAATTATCTTAATTAATAAATTAGTTAAAGTTCTCATAATTATTAAAAACTCTTATTTTTGCGGTTTATATTTTTAAACAAATGGTTTTTAGTAGCAGCCTCTTTATTTTATATTTTTTACCATTAGCATTACTTGCTTATTATTTTATCGATAGAAAATATAAGAACCTAGTTATTGTTGCTTTTAGTATATTTTTCTATGCTTGGGGAGCGCCAAAATATTTATTTATGGTTTTGGCTGCCATGATTATGGATTTCTTTTTTGCAAATCAAATTTATAAGAGTCAGAGAAAAGCCAAAAAATATTATTTAGTAGCTGCATTGTCCATAAATATAGGCTTACTTCTTTATTTTAAATATTTTAATTTTTTTACTGATAATGTAAACGAGATGTTATCCATTTTTGGATTTCAGCAGCATGCGTTTATGAAAGTTGCTTTACCTGTTGGTATTTCTTTTTTTACATTTCACGAAATGAGTTTTCTTATTGATGTTTACAGGAATGTTAAAAAGCCGCTAAAAAGTATAACAGATTACGCTTTATATATTTTGTTTTTTCCACAACTTATTGCAGGACCAATTATCCGTTTTAACGAAATTGCCGATCAGATTGAAAACAGGGGGAATAATGAAAATATCGATAACAGATTAACCGGCTTTTTTAGATTTGTTATAGGATTATCAAAAAAGGTGTTAATTGCAAATGTGTTGGGGAAAGAAGCAGATATTATTTTCTCGTTACCTGCCGATCAATTAACTACACCACTTGCATGGATTGGAACTTTAGCTTACACATTTCAGATTTATTTCGATTTCTCGGGTTATTCTGATATGGCAATAGGTATTGCCAGAATGATGGGATTTATTTTTCCAGAGAATTTTAATAACCCATATATTTCAAGAAACATAACAGAGCTTTGGCGCAGATGGCACATGACTCTTAGCAGATGGATGAGAGATTATTTGTATTTCTCACTTGGTGGAAACAGAGTTAATTCAAAAGCAAGATTATATTTTAATTTAGCATTGGTTTTTATTATTTCGGGATTCTGGCATGGAGCTGCATGGAACTTTGTTATATGGGGTGCATTTCATGGTTTCTTTTTAATTCTTGATAGAATTTTCTTAATAAAATGGCTTGATAAAATTGGGAAATGGCCCAGTATAGCATTTACATTTTTATTAACTATGATTGGTTGGGTTTTCTTCAGATCAGAAACACTTATGGGTGCATTAGGTTTCTTAAAGAAGATGTTTTACTTCGATGGATTTACTTTATCAAATCATTTCTCGATGCAATTTTGGGCAATACTTGTAGTTGCAATTTTATTGTCTTTTAGTACATCAATAAAATTAGGTCTTAAACTGGAAAGTAAATTATATGCAACTAGTCATAATTTGCTTAGTTATTCAGTTATGACTGTTTTATGTATTTCTTTTCTTATGATATCTTTAGGTTCGATAACTTCTTCAGGATTTAATCCTTTTATTTATTTCAGATTTTAAAATGATTAAAGAAAAAATAAAATATGGTTTGTTTATATTAATGTTTTGTTCATTAATATTTCCTGATATTCAAAAGAAAATTAAAATATTTGACGAAGCTGGTTTGGATGGGGTATTTACTTTAGCCGATAAGCCAAAATTTAGTAAAGATGGTTGGTTTTCAGGTGAGTTTCAGGAACAATTTAATAAATACGTTGAAGATCATATAGGTTTTAGAAATACTCTGATAAGAATTAGAAATCAATTTGAATTTAGTTTATTTAAAACAGCACATGCAAGTAATGTTGTTGTTGGAAAAGAGGATGTTTTATATCAGGACTTTTATATTGATGCTTTATTAGGAAAAGATCTATTAACAAAGGAAAAAGTCGAGGAGAAGGTTAATAAATATCTCTTTGTGCAAAATGAGTTAGCAAAAAGAAATATTACTCTTGTTATGTTAATAGCACCTGGCAAGGCTTCTTTTTTAAAAGAAAACTTACCTTCGTATGTTGATATAACAAAGGCACAAACATCTAACTATGATCTTTTCTCTAAAGAGATGGCAAGGGTTAATGCCAATTGTTTAGATATGCGAAAATATTTTTTAGAGATAAAGAAAACTTCTCAATATCCTTTATTTCCTAAGTGTGGAACACACTGGAGTGGATATGGACTTACGTTAGTTGCTGATACACTTTTTAAATATATTGAAAATAAATCGGGTTTAGATTTAGTTAATTTTCATTCAGAGCCAGGATATTTAACTGATGTAGATTTAAGGTTTACTGATGATGATATTGGAAAGGGGATGAATCTGATTTGGGATATACCTTCTTGGAAAATGTACTATCCTAACATTGTTTTTGAAAAAGATGAGACCAAAAATAAGCCTGATATACTTTCAATAGGAGATAGTTTTAATCAGAGTTTCTGGGGATTTTATCCTTATTTTTCTGAGCTTTTTGGTAACAATTCAGTTTATTGGTATTATAATAAAATTGTTTCGTGGCCAGATTCTCTTGTAAATAAATATATTGATGTTGAAAAACTTGATGCAAAACAGGAAACAGAAAACAGAGATATTGTACTAATTGTTACAACAGAGCATAACATTGTTAACTTTGGCTTTGGATATATTGATAAACTTTATGCAATATATTCGGGCACTTTAGCAGAACAAAATGAGAGAGTGATAGCTTTTGAAAATGCAATTAAAGCTGATCCAAATTGGCTGGAAGCTATAAGAAAAAAAGCATCAGAACAGAATAAAACTCTTGAAGAAATGATTCATATTGATGCTGTATGGATGGCAGAACAAGAAACTAAATAAAATGTATAAACTATTATTATTTGTTATTGCTTGCTTTTTATTCTCTTGTACTTCTAAGAAGAATAATAATTTTGAGGTATTAAATTTTAACCCTATATCAAATTATCAAACAGAGAGAATCAACAATAAGCAAATAAATCTTGAATATACTGATGCAATTGATAGTGGGTTTGTAGTTCCACATATAAAGCAAATTAATACAGGTGTTTTCGAGTTTGAATTTGATCTGAAAAATAATTCGGAACAACCTCAGGAATATTATTATAAAATTTATTATCAGAATGAATCGTATAAATTTTCTGAAGAAGATGAATTGGCATCAGAAAACTTTTATGGCAGCTGGGAAAATGCTAATGTCGGATTTTTAAAAACTCCTGTAATTTCTAATGATGGCAATTTACATCATATTAAAGGCAGTTTCAGAATTGTTGGAAATCCAAGAAATGAAAAAAAATATTTTGGAGTTGCATCAAGGTATTTACAATTTAAGGAGCCAACAGAAAAAGAACTAAATGATGTGATTCTTTCTATAAAAAGCAATACCGAATGGTATAATTCTGTTGTTGAGAAGGCAAAAACCAACAATAATTCTTTAAACAAACAACTTTTATTAGATGCCGAGTGGACTGTTCAGTCAAACAGAAAAGCGGGTAATTTTAACAACAGATGGAAAAGAAATCCACGGGTTGGATATTATAGTGTTATGCTTGTTGTTACAGAAAAATCTAATGTTGAGCAATTAATTATTCCTGCATATATACAAGATATTTGCATTAAAAATGATAGTACGTTTATAAATCCATATACTTTCTTTTTTAAAAGGACTGACGACATTAAAAATTTAGAGATTATAAAAATCGATAGTGTTTTAAAAGTAAATGCAAATCTAGACTTAGGCGCAGGAATATATATTGGACAACAACCAAATAAAGAGAAAATATTAGATACTTCTTATTTTAATTTGAATTGCAATAAAGGGTTTAGTTTATATAAAAAAGCTGCATTTCAACAATTTATTCATAATATTGGAGATAATGTTATACTCGATAATATTCCTGTTATAGCAGATGTTTCAACAGGAAATTATTCTATAGAAGAGTATGAAAAAAATAGTAATGTAAGTGATAAAGATAGGATTAAAAAGTTGGTTTCAACTACCGAATGCCCTTGCCAGACTGTAAACTCTGATTCAATAAAAAAGGAAATAACAATATTTAACCCGGGTAATAAGAATAAAGAATTTAAAAAAGAAGATGTTGGAATTATTACAAGACATGGTTTAACATATGGCAAATATAGAGCAAAAGTTAAACTAACTTCTTTACTAAATGAAAGCCAGGTTTGGAATGGTATTACTAATGCTATGTGGCTTATTTATGAAAGTACCGAGGAATGGAATCAACGAAGAATTTGTAGAAATGAAGGTTTTATGCCTTCATATTTTAGCACAAAAGCAGATAAAAGAGTGCCATATATAAGTTATTCAGAAATTGATTTTGAGATTTTAAAAGCATCGTATCGTTGGCCAATAACATCTTACATTGATATTTCAAAAAGACCCAAAGATGATCCTTCAATGAAGGATAAAATAATGGTAACATGTACAAATTGGGATATGGCATGTAAGGATCCTTCAGACTTTGGTGTAGGGGTTCATGAAATAGGTTATGATAATCAGACTTTTTATTTACATCGTTGGGATCATTGGTATAATGCAGTAACATTGAAAAACCCACAACCTGAAAAAACTCTTTTTGATTCTGATTTTTATTATTTTGAAATAGAATGGAAACCAACAGAAATTATCTGGAGAATAGGACCATCAAAAGATAAAATGAAAGTTGTTGGATATATGAACAATTCCGTAACATCAATCCCAAATAATCAGATGTTGCTAATTTTTACTCAGGAATTTCATATTACTAAATGGTGGCCCGAAGCTCCCTTTGCACAAGATAATATTCCTTTTCCTGCTGAAGATATTAAAGGATATATTTATGATTTGGAGATAGAGTAATAAACAATCCTCTAATGCATTTGTTTGGGAATTGACAATAGCTTATGTCTTACTATAAGCAAGTTATCAAAATAAACGGGATTTATTTCTTGATTCATTACAAAAACCTTAATATCTTCAGGTCTAAAATATGGTAACTCTAATTTTAATTCAATCTTTTTCCATCCATTAGGTAACGTTTTAATTACAGTATTACCAAAATTATAATAAAGACCAGGTGTAACTGAAGAACATACAATGCCAGCATTACTGCCTCCCTTTTTATCAAGCATCCAAACAGTAATATCTATTTTTTCAGGGAAAACAAAGTCCTTAAAAATATAAGTAAAGCCATATGGGTCAGATTGACTTAGTTTAATAGCATAATCTCCTTTAAAACGCTCTTCGGTTGTGCGATTTAATGAATATAAAAATTTAATATTATTATTTGCTTCTGATATAAAATTTGATTTGCAGGAATCTAATTTTTCAGCTCCACAATAATACGTTCTTATATCAAACAAATCCTCGTTAATTCCAACCTTTGCATTATTATGATTGGGGGTTTTGCAAGCATTATAATATTCCAGAGTTGGCTCAATTTTCCCAAAAGACGCCCAATAAGACTCTTTGGTCATGGAGTCGTAATGAATAGAACCTTTATAATACTGTCTGCTTTGGAATAGGTTAAAACCAATCAGTAGAAATATAATATGTAATGTTAAAATAAAGATAATTTTATTCCATTTTTGAATTTTAGATAAAAGAATAATAAAAGGGATAGATAAAATGGCATATGATTCAATATAAGCTCTGTTCCCATATCCTGTGTACCACCAACACCACCAAGAAGAGATGATGTAAATATTTAATATGGTAAAAATAAAAATGGGATAAAACATAAACTTATTCTTTAAAAGAATAGGGATTCCCATTAATGATAAAATCATTAATGGGGTATATAATAACCACCCGTTTCTAAAACTAAACAAATTATTTAATATATTCAGTTTGTTGAAAAAAAATCTTTCATTTTGATATGAAAAATAAAAATACTGACCAGCTTGCATTTTCCAATATATTATTTGCGGCATCCAAATAACAATAGAAAATAAGATAATTGTAATTATTAGTTTATAGTTTCTAAAATAAAAGTAGAACCTTTCTTTTAATTTGCTAAGACTATCTACTTCGAAAAAAATGAAGAAAACGCTTATAATAATGTTTGTTGGTCTTATAAGCGAAATTAATCCAATTAACAAACCAATAATAATGCTGTAAATTATGCTTGGATTAGAATACCATTTTTTTGTAAAATAAATAAAGGTACAAAATAAGAAAAAGCTATAAATGTGTGATGTGGTTGAGAAATATGTTGAATAAATAAGAAGATTTGTTCCTAACACAATGCTCAATATTGTAATTCCAATTAAGTATTTATTGAAATAATATTGAAGAAATTTTCTAAGAAAATAAAGACCAAATAGCAAATATATAACACTGCTGAGAACTAAAAGTTGCTTATATGGTTGTGAAAAGCCATTTGCAGGATATTTTGTATATGGTGTAATGGCATGTGCAATAAGAAAAAATGGAGAATACATGATTGCAAGACCCATAGTTGTCTTAATTACAGGCTTTCCGGTAGGAGAAACTAACGGCCAATAAATTTCGCCTGGTAATTGTTTGTTTTTTGTGAAAAAATCAAGTGAAAGATCATGATGAATAAAGGCAGCAGGTACATAGGCATAATATGATACAACATCCCATTCAATAACTCTATCTTCCTTTTTCCATAAAGAATTCCTGGCTATAATTATTATCAGTATTCCAACTATTAAAATATTAAAAATTCTTAGCCAGTTTATTTTTAGTCTTAACTTCATAAACTTTTTTAATTAATTTTTAGAATAATCTTGCAATGGGGTTTTGGGTACATTGTTAATGTCAAAGTTTAATGCCGAAAGTAGAAGTTGAAATCCTAGAATAATAGGTAATGCAGCAAGCATGACTGTACCACTTGGTGTTGGGATATGATAATAACTATTACCTATCCAGTTGTTTAGTCCGTGAGAAAAGCCGAATAGAAATAGAATTATACCAAAAATCAATTCAATAGATGCAATATTAAAATCACGAAGAAAATAATTATAAAATATTCTTTTGTTAAATCGGATGAAATATTTAGGAGGAAACTCAAATAATACTTTTTTAATATTTAAACTACTTTTTTCATTTTGATACTTTGCATCCATTATAAAATCAGTAACGACAGCTCTATTACTACTAAGTCTAAATAACATATCGCTCTCAAAAAAATATCTGTTTTCAATTTTGTCTAAAGGTAGTTGCTTAAGTGCAAAATGATGAATTGCAATGAATCCGTTTGTTGGGTCCATTATATTCCAATATCCTGTAACTATTTTATTTATTAAAGATAATATACTATTTCCAATCAATCTAATTCTTGGCATTTTTAATAAAGTAGTAATGTTATGAAAACGATTACCCTTGACAAAGTCAGCTTTACCATTGATTATTGGTTTTATTAATTGTGAGATTAGATTTGGGTCCATTTGACCATCGCCATCTAATTTAACCATTATTTCACAGCCATCTTCTAAGGCTTGTCTATAACCTGTTTTTACAGCACCTCCAACTCCTAAATTTTTATTATGAAAAATAACGATTACTCTAGGATCGGAAATATTTTCCTTAACAAATTGACCACTTTTTTCTGGACAACAATCATCTATAATGTATATGTTGTTTACGTTGTAGCTTATCTCGCTAATTAATTTAATTATGTGATCTCTAACTTTAAAACATGGTATGATAACAGCTATTTTCATTTTATGTGATAAATACAGTTTTTATTAAAAATGGTATACCTAAAAATAGAATATATAGCCCTGAATCCATCTTTCCAACCAATCTTTTTCCCTTCGGCATAAGTTCGCCCATAATATGAAATGCCAACTTCGTATATTCTAATTCCTTTTATTCTTGATAATTTTGCGGTTACTTCAGGTTCAAAGCCAAATCGTTTTTCCTTAAGTTTTATCGATTGTATAATTTCAGTTTTAAATACTTTGTAGCAAGTCTCCATGTCTGTTAAGTTCAGATTCGTTAACATATTAGACAGTCTAGTTAAAAATCGATTTCCTATACTGTGCCAGTAATATAATATTCTGTGAGGTCGTCCACCAATAAATCGAGATCCATAAACAACGTCAGCAAATCCTTCGATAATTGGCTTAAGTAAGTCGTTATATTCTCTTGGGTCATATTCGTTATCGGCATCCTGAATAATTAAATAATCGCCTGTTGCTTGTCTTATACCTGTATGAAGTGCAGCCCCCTTTCCCTGATTTATTTCATGGTGTAAGAATTTAATGTTATATATCTTGTGCTCGTTGCAATATTTTTCAACTTCTTCTTTGGTTTTATCTTTTGAACAGTCGTCAACAACAATAATCTCTTTTAAAATATTATTTATTAATTTAACATTTGCGACTTTGTCAATTATCGCAGCAATTGTTTTTTCTTCATTATACGCAGGAATAACTATAGATAATTTGTTAATCACAACTAAATTGTTTTTTAAAAAATTAAACAAAGCTAATATATTTCTAAAAATTTCATAATATGATTCTTTAAGTCTTTTTTTATTAAATGATTTAAATAAATTTACTATTTTAGCTACAAGTCTCACTATAATTTTTTCAATCTAAAAATTAACCTATTTTTGCAGTATAATATTTAAAATTAGATATGGCATCAACAGCGGATTTTAAAAACGGACTTTGCATAGTATATAACAATGATTTGTTCTCTATAGTGGAGTTTCAGCATGTGAAACCAGGTAAAGGTGGAGCGTTTGTAAGAACAAAACTTAAAAACCTTAAAACCGGAAAGGTTATTGAAAACACATTTACATCAGGAGTAAAAATTGATTTGGCAAATGTTGAGCGTAGGGCTTATCAGTATCTTTATAAGGATGATATGGGATTTAATTTTATGCAGACTGATACATTTGAACAAATAAGTATTCAGGAGAATATGATTGAAACCCCTGGTTTATTAAAAGAAGGGACTCAAATTTATATTGCTTTTGATGCAAATACTGAAACTCCTTTAACTTGTGAGTTTCCGCCATTTATTGAAATGGAAGTTACTTATACCGAACATGGTTTAAAAGGTGATACCGCTTCATCAACCGCACTTAAAAAAGCAACATTAGAAACCGGTTTAGAAATAAAAGTACCATTATTTATTTCTGTAGGTGAAATAATTAAAGTTGACACACGCGATTTGAGTTACTCAGAAAGAGTTAGGAAATAAATCTTTTTATGAGGCTGCCCAGACCATATTCAATAAAAGAAATTGCAGATTTTCTGGGAGCAACTTTTAATGGAGACATCAACGTTTTTGTAAATGGGGTAAACGAAATACATCAGGTAGAAAAGGGCGATCTTACATTTGTTGATAATGTGAAATATTATGAACGGGCCCTTTTTAGTTCAGCTTCGGTAATTATTATTAATGAAGTTCCTGATGAAAAGCATGGAAAAAACTTTATCATTTCTCCTGATCCATTTCGCGATTATAATAAATTTATTAAACAATTCTCGACTTTTAAACAGAGTCAACTTGCAATTAGTAATACAGCCAAAATTGGTAAGAATACTATTATTCAACCTAATGTTTTTATTGGCGATAATGTGATTATTGGAGAGAATTGTGTTATTCATTCTAATGTAAGTATTTATAATGATTGCGAAATTGGTGATAACGTAGTTATACATTCCAATACAGTTATTGGAGCTGATGCTTTTTCTTATAAAAGAAAACCAGAAGGATTTGATAAATTAATTTCATGCGGAAAAGCTATTATTAAAGATTATGTTGAAATAGGTGCTAATTGTACTATTGACAGAGGAATTAGTGGTAATACAATTATTGGAGAAGGTACAAAGTTGGATAATCTTATACAGATTGCGCACGATGTTAATATTGGAAAGAATTGTTTGCTTGCTTCACAGGTTGGTGTTGCAGGAAATGTAATTATTGAGGATGATGTTATATTATGGGGACAGGTAGGAATTCAGAAAGATATTACAATTGGAAAAGGAGCAGTAGTGCTGGGTCAATCAGGTGTTCCTAAATCTTTGGAAGGGGGAAAGACGTATTTTGGTTCTCCTGCTTCTGAGGCACGTGAAAAAATGAAAGAAATAGCTTACCTGAAGCAAATACCTGTTTTAATGAAACTTTTAACAGAAAAACTATGAGCGAAAAAGCATCACTAAAAAGGTTACAGCTTTCGAATTTTAAGCTTGATGCTTTGCTTGATATTTCACAGGCGATAAATGAGAATCTTTCTACCGAAGGGTTGTTGCGACGTTATGAGAAAATAATAAGAGAAGATCTTGGAATTGGCAAAGTTATTTTATATAGTTATAACAATACGTGGAAGTGTATTCTGTCATCAGGAATAAGATACGAATTATATAGCGAAATAATAGTAGAGCATGATTTGCTTCATTTCAGAGAGATAACAAATCTTACAACAATGGAGCATCAAAAACTTGCTTCTTTTGATGTTGTAATTCCTGTATTTCATAAAGCAATGCCATTGGCATATTTGCTTTTAGGTGATATTGATGAAGAAAGAGATGGGATTAGTCCGGTAATAAAACATCTTCATTTTTTTCAAACGCTTACAAACATTTTAATTGTAGCAATTGAAAATAAAAGACTATATAATGAACATATCCAGCAGGAAAGTATTAGAAAGGAAATGGAGCTTGCAAGCAAAATGCAAACTAACCTAATCCCTAATCCTGATACTTTGCCAAATAATGAATTCTTATATGTTGCAGCATATTACCATCCGCACTTTGAAGTTGGGGGTGATTATTACGATTGCTTAAAATTAAGTGATAACGAATATGGCTTTTGTATTGCCGATGTATCGGGAAAAGGGATGGCAGCGGCTCTTATTATGTCAAACTTTCAGGCAAGTTTACGTGCATTATTTACAACGGAAATTAGCTTGAGTGATCTTGCGATAAGGCTAAACAGTATTGTAATGACAAATACAAATGGAGAAAAATATATTACTGTATTTCTTGCAAAATATAATACTAACAATAAGCAATTAACATATATTAATGCCGGACATATTCCTCCTGCATATTTATCGAATAATAAAGAAATAAAGTATCTTAAAGAAGGCTGTCCCGGATTTGGCATGTTAAACGAGATACCTAAAATTACAGTTGGCTCTCTGGATGTTACAACAGGTTCAAAATTACTCCTTTGTACTGATGGCTTGGTTGAAATGGAAAATGAGAAAAACGTTGAATTTGGTTTTAGTGAAATTGAACGTTACATGGAGAGTGAAGAGAGTATGGATAGTACAATCTGGAAGATTATTCAGCGATTAAATATCTACAAAGGACGAAAATCATTCTTTGACGACATTTCGATTTTAGGAATAAAATTTCTTTAAGATAATGTTATAACAAAATGTACTTACTGCCTTTAAGTGAGGAATTGTTTTTGTGTTTAACACCCAATATACCTCGAAATTACTAATCTTTGTATTTCAGAAGTACCTTCGCCAATTTGTAATAATCTTTGATCACGGTAAAATCTTTCAATATCGTAATCTTTCATTAACCCATACCCACCATGTATCTGAACAGCTTCGTCGGCAACAAATTTTGCAACTTCAGAACAATATAACTTTGACATTGCAGCTTCTTTTTCGAATGGCTTATGGTTATCTTTTAACCAACATGCTTTATATAAAAGGTTTCTTGCTAATTCAACTTTTAATGCCATGTCGGCTAATTTAAAAGCTACTGCTTGTTGTTTGCAAATTGGTTTTCCAAACTGAACTCTTTCCTGTGCATATTTTAATGCCATTTCAAAAGCTCCCTGTGCAAGACCCAAGCCCATTGCGCCAATAGATAATCTACCTAAGTCAAGTGTGCTAAGCATTATTTTAGACCCGTCGCCACGTTTACCAAGAATATTTGATTCTGGTACTTTACAATCATCAAAATACAATTCTGCAGTGTTTGATGCTCTCCACATCATTTTATCATGCATTGTTTTGGGTGTAAACCCTGGAGTTCCATTTTCAACTATGATTGTTGTAAATTCTTTTTTGCCATTCTCGTCACTCGATACAGTTTGTATTGTTGAGCCAAGTGAGATTTCAGAAGAAGCATTTGTTATAAAAATTTTTGAGCCATTAATTACCCAATTACCATCCAAAATTTTTGAAGTGGTTTTTGAATTTCTTGAGTCAGATCCAGCTTCGGGTTCAGTTAATCCAAAACCCCAAAGATTTTTACCACTGCATAATCTTGGTAAATATTTTTTCTTTTGTTCTTCAGTACCATAATAATAAATAGGATTTAAGCCTAATGAATTTCCAGCAGCAATTGTAGCAGCATGAGAACCATCAACTCTTGCTAATTCTTCAACAGCAATAATATAAGATAAGTAATCTAAACCCTGACCACCGTATTCTTCAGAAACAACCATTCCAAATAAACCAATATCGCCCATTTTTTGTGTTAATTCAACAGAGAATTGTTGTTTAGCATCTAATTCTTTTGCTAGTGGCTTAATTTCTCTTTCTGCAAAATCGCGAACAGATTTTCTTATAAGATCGTGTTGTTCATTTAATAAAGGGTGTTCCATAGTCTAAAAATATTAAATATAATTATTGTATAAAAATGCTAAATATTTTTGAACTATAAAAATTATGATTTATAAAATATGTTATTTAAATGATGAATCAATTTTATAAAGAAAATGCCAAATTTCTTGCTATTTAGATTTATTCTAATTAAATTTGCGGTGGTTAAAGTACTTAACTTTATATTATGGAAAACGAGCAAGATAAAATAATTTCGGAAGTTACAGATGGTGAGTATAAGTATGGTTTTTTTACCGAAATAGAATCAGATACTATTGCTAAAGGTTTAAGTGAGGAAGTTGTAAAATTAATTTCTGGAAGAAAGAACGAACCTGAATTTATGCTTGAATGGAGACTAAAAGCATTTGAACATTGGAAAAAAATGAAAATGCCGGAGTGGGCTCATTTAACAATTCCAAAAATTGATTATCAGGAAATTATTTATTATTCAGCTCCAAAACAAAGTGCTGAATTAGCATCTTTAGATGAAATTGACCCCGAACTGAAAGCTACTTTTGATAAACTTGGAATTCCTTTAGATGAACAAAAAAAATTAAGCGGAGTTGCTGTTGATGCTGTTATGGATAGTGCATCTATAAAAACAACATTTAAAGAAAATCTCGCAGACCTGGGAATTATTTTTTGTTCGATGAGCGAAGCTGTTCGCGAACATCCCGACTTAATTAAAAAATATTTAGGGTCTGTTGTTCCATATACCGATAATTTTTTCGCAACATTAAATTGTGCTGTATTTAGCGATGGGTCCTTTGTATATATTCCAAAAGGTGTTCGTTGTCCAATGGAACTTTCAACATATTTTAGAATTAATGCTGAAAATACTGGTCAATTTGAGCGAACCTTAATAATTGCTGATGAAGGATCTTATGTAAGTTATTTAGAAGGCTGCACAGCTCCAAAACGAGATAAAAATCAGTTGCATGCTGCAGTTGTTGAACTTATAGCATTAAAAGATGCAGAAATAAAATATTCAACTGTTCAAAACTGGTATCCTGGCGATAAAAATGGAAAGGGAGGTATTTATAATTTCGTAACAAAACGCGGAATATGTAAGGAAGATAATTCAAAAATTTCTTGGACTCAGGTTGAAACCGGTTCTGCGATTACATGGAAGTACCCGAGTTGTATATTAAAAGGTGATAATACCTCTGCAGAATTTTATTCTGTTGCTGTAACAAATAATTACCAACAGGCAGATACTGGAACAAAAATGATTCATATTGGAAAAAACACAAAAAGCAGAATTGTTTCTAAAGGTATTTCTGCCGGACAGAGCCAAAACAGCTATCGTGGATTGGTAAAAGTTCTAAAGAATGCCGAAAATGCACGCAATTTCTCTCAATGTGATTCATTGTTATTAGGAAATAATTGTGGAGCGCATACATTCCCGTATATTGAAGTCGATAATAAAGAAGCAATAGTAGAACACGAAGCAACTACTTCAAGAATTGGTGAAGACCAGATTTTTTATTGTAATCAACGTGGTATTTCTACTGAAGATGCTGTAGGTTTAATAGTAAATGGTTATGCGCGCGAAGTTCTTAAACAGCTTCCTATGGAGTTTGCTGTTGAAGCACAAAAACTTCTGCAAATTAGTCTGGAAGGTAGTGTCGGATAAAACAAAATATGAAAATTAAAATAAGCTTTAGTGAAATTTTGAGTGTTAGTGTTTTTGTGGCAAAAAAGTAAAAAGAATAAGATATGTTATCAATTAGAAATTTAAAGGCATCCATAAACGGAAAACCTATTTTAAAAGGGATAAATTTAGAAGTTAAACCTGGAGAAGTTCATGCGATAATGGGACCAAACGGTTCGGGTAAAAGCACATTAGCTTCTGTACTTGCAGGTCGTGAGATTTTCGAGGTTACTGGTGGAGAGGTTCTTTTGGAAGGAAAAAATCTTTTAGAATTATCTCCTGAAGACAGAGCCAGATTAGGTATATTTCTTGGTTTTCAATATCCAATTGAAATTCCGGGTGTTAGCATGGTTAATTTTATGAAAACTGCAGTAAACGAGATTCGCAAATATCGTGGTTTGCCATTGTTAAGCTCATCAGATTTCTTGAAATTAATGCGCGAAAAAAAGGAATTGGTGGAAATTGATTCTCAGCTAACAAATCGCTCAGTAAACGAAGGCTTTTCCGGTGGCGAGAAAAAGAAAAATGAAATATTCCAAATGGCAATGCTAGAGCCTAAATTAGCGATACTTGACGAAACAGATTCTGGTCTTGATATTGATGCATTGCGAATTGTTGCAAATGGAGTAAATAAGTTAAAACGTCCAGATAATGCGACAATTGTTATTACTCATTACCAAAGGTTACTGGATTATATTGTGCCAGATGTTATACATGTTTTGTACAATGGTCAGATTGTTAAAACAGCAGGAAAAGAGCTTGCTTTAGAGCTGGAAGAAAAAGGATATGATTGGATAAAAAAAGAATATGCTGTTTAATTTTGTTTATTATGGCTGAAGAGAATAAAATATCAATTATTAAAAATGACCTTGTTGATGCTTTTCGCAAAAACAGTAAAATTATTTTTGAACAAACTCCTGGATTCATAAATGAGTTAAGAAGTAAATACTTTCAGGAATTTGAATTAGTCGGATTACCTGCAAAAAACAGTGAGTTTTATAAATATACCAATATTGAGTCTGCATTTTTTGGAGCTTATAAAAAACAATTTTCACCACAGCCCCTAACAATAGACATTAAAGAAGTATTTACTTGTGATGTGCCAGAGCTAGAAAACCACTTAATGCTTGTAAATGGATGGTTTTACGATAAAGAAAAAAAGTTAAATGTTTTACCTAATGGTGCTATAATTGGAAGTGTAATTGAAGCTTCAAAGCAGTTTCCGGAATTGGTAGAGAAACATTATGGGAAATATATTGCTGAGCAAAAAGAGTCTTTGTCGATGCTTAATATGGCTTTTGCTCAGGATGGTCTTTTTGTTTATATTCCAAAAGGTGTTGTAATTGAAAAACCAATTCAACTTATAAACTTAGTTGTTGCAACTGAGGAGTTGATGATTCAACCGCATAACCTTATTATTCTTGAAGAAGAGAGCTCGGCAAGTGTAGTTATATGCGATCATAGTTTAAATCCACATGCATTTTTATTAAATAGCACAACAGAGGTACATGCAGGTAAAAATTCAAGATTTGAAATTTGTCGTCAACAAAATGCACATGATCATTCTGTACAGTTAACAAATACTTTTATTTTGCAAAAGGAAAGCAGTCATGTAAATTCGGTATACGTTACTTTACATGGCGGTATTGTTAGAAATAACTTATATGTAAATCTTTCTGAACCAAATGCCAAAAATAAATCTTATGGATTGTGGTTAGCAGATAAAAATCAACATATCGATAACAATACGTACATTCATCATGCAGCGCCAGAGTGCGAAAGCAATCAGCTTTATAAAGGGATACTTGATAATTCTTCAACTGGAATATTCTCAGGTAGAATATTGGTTGATAAGCTGGCTCAGAAAACAATAGCGTTTCAGTCGAACAAAAATCTGTTAATGACTAATGATGCAAAAACACGTTCAAAGCCACAACTCGAAATTTATGCAGATGATGTTAAGTGTAGTCATGGCTCAACAACCGGACAGCTTGACGAAGATGCAATGTTTTATTTACGTCAGAGAGGAATTTCAAAAAAGGAAGCTTGTCACTTATTAATGCTTGCCTTTGCTGATGATGTAATAAATAAAATTTCTATTGCTCCTTTACGTGATGAGATAACCGGATTAGTTGAAAAACGTTTAAGAGGCGAACTTTCGAGATGTAACAGATGTAAAGTAAATTGTGGGTAACTTTTGTTACTGTGATAATGTAAACCTTACGCTTATACCAACGTTGGTATTGTATGTGTCAAAGCTTGTAGATATTTTGGGCTTACGAACAATTCTATCATAGAATAAACGGAGGTTAAAGTTTTGCCCCAGCTGATAATCTGCAGAAATTTTAATTGTAATCATTTTCTGACCTGCTGTAAGTTGATCATAGCCACCTGTAGTACCCGTTTGTGTTATTTCTAATTTATGAATAATTGTAAAATCGTTTCTGATTGAAACATCTGCGCGGAGGTTTAAATCACTTTTAAATGTTTTAGAATTTATCTGGAATGTTAAATCTTTATATCGGTATCCAGTTCCAAAAACAAATTCTTTAGATTGCATTTCTGTAACCTGATTATTATTTAAACCAAAAGAAAGATTTCTGCTTCGTTTAATTTCTACTTTTGCTATTACACTATTAAGCATTGTTGCATCAATACTAATAAGCGGACTAAATTGTTCGCTAATTGATACAGCATTAATTTCTCGCTGTGGAATAAAGTTGCCTAAAGTATATCTTGTCCAGCTGAAACCATCCTGACCATATTGATCTTGATTAAAATCAAGACTTGTTGAGAATGAATTTACACTATAAGAAGAACGGTATGCATGAGCCAGAGTAACTGTTCGGAAATATTTTTTTACAATTTTTAAATTTGTTAAGCCACCATAATTTATACTCCAGTTAGGACTCATACTTGCAACACCAGGGAATGATGTTAATCCTATATGATCTGGGCTTTTGCCCGAGTATGCTGCTAAAAATGCAGGAATAAGTACATCCTGTGAAGTTGGTCCATAACCGTCAGGGAATCCGTCAGCAGTTGTCTGACCTGTATAACCCTGAGAGTTTGCCAATGAACTTTCTGCACGATTTGCAGCAAGTCTTTTAGCAATTGTTAGCCTATAGTCTTTAAAGTGGTCAAAATTATTTGAGCTATAATCTGCATTAAATTTTTCGAAAGTGGTATTCCATGTGTTATATGTCATACTGAAACTTCCTGTAACTTGTTTTCCGTACTGACTGAAATTGTCATTTGTGCTATTATATCTGAAGTACTTTGTTTCGTTTTCGGAATTAGTTCTGTTAGCTGTTACATCAATTCTCATTCCGGTTAATGGTTCAATTGTAGCACGGATATTAAGAGTTCTTGTGTTGTTCATTAAATAAGCAGCATTTAATAAAGTATCTTTTGTTAACCAACGATGTTCATTTGCTGCTCTGGTTCCAAAAGCAGTATCCTGAATACCTGCAACAAATCCTAAACCTGGTGCCCAACTTGGACCATAAGGTTCCATTCCTATAAATCTAGTGTTTGGTAAATAACCGGGCAATACAGTTCCGCTATTATCAGAATAAGTAACGGTAATATTCTTAACACACATCATAAGTCTTGCAGATTGTTCAAGAGCTATAATAAAAATATTATCTTCTTTTTCCCGTTGACCAGTAACAACAACAGATGCCATATCTACATCTTTATCTGTAGTTATAAGAACTCTGTTTTCGGTAACAACTTTCAGAACATTTGGAACATCTTTACCTGAGGTGTCGGTAACTTTTACTGTAACGTCAATAGTTCCGAGTTTGTGAGAAATTGATTTAGGAATATTTGCTTTAAAATTATATTTTCTAGGTGGGTCACCTTGTTTTGGGAATACAACCGTTTCTTTTTGCTTCTTTGCAGGTTTCTTACCCTTGGCATATTTCTGGTTAATTCTTTGTAAAACCGGCAATTTGTTATATAAAGAAATCATATTTGCCTGACCGTTTATCTGACGGGTGTTACTGTTTTTAATGGTGTTACCTAAATTAATTGATTCGTCTGCAAAGCGAGGTGTCGCAATCCATTCATATGTACCACCGTATCTTGCAGAAGCTGATAGCCAGTTTAATATAGGTAATTTATTTATTGGTAAAGTGTAATTTAAATTGAAATTATGCCTATAATTTGTAGTTCTTCCAAAATTTGAAACGCTGTTCCATACTGAGTCTTTCCAATGTTCGTATTCCTGTTTATAATCTTTATCTACTCTTTGACCATATTGTACAGGCTCATCAATTTTAGCAATATTATTTGCCGAGAAATCAAATTTTAAAGATTTAGTTATGTCAAATTTAAAGTCATAAATTCTGTTCCACTGAAAATCTTTAGTATATGTTGCAGGAATTGGGTAACTCATATTTTCAACATTTCGAAGTTGAATTTCATTATAAGTTCTGTCAACATCAGTCATAAATGAGAATTGAGAAGGCAGAAAATAGAAATTAAAATCTTTAATAAGTTTAAAAATCGGTTTATTTAACAATTTACTATTTTGAAATGGCATTACATTTTTAGGTGTAGTGTTAAAATTATAAGTCAATGCACCTCTGTACATTTTCTGACGATTGAAAACAGTTGAGATATTTCTTGAATATTGTTCGCTGAATGAATAACTAACTGCAAAGTTTGAAATATTCCATGGTGCGGGAGTTGTACTGGTAGTATTTAATTTAACATTGGTAAAATTCAAACTCTTTCTTCTTGTATAATCCTGAACCATTTTTCTTAAAGAATCTTTATCGCTTTTTGATTCTAAATCGGAAAGAGAAACTTTTAATGGAATATCAGGATCCAGAGGATTATATTGTGGGTTTTTAATTCCTTCTGAGTATCCAATAAACATAGGAACACTTAGTTTAACTTTTTCAGGAAGGAATTTTCCAAGTTCAAAATTTGAAGCTATATCATATTGTAAAATTTCTTCCTTGCTTCGTTCGCTAACTTTTTTCTCAATACTTCCAAACCCAGGTGTACTTGTAGAGCCAGAAACTGTAACTGTTCCAAAATCGGCAAGTTTTGCCGACATTCTTAAGTTAGCTGCCCATCCGCCTCTTTCGTCAAAATCGGTAAGACGTAATTCGTTTACCCAAACTTCCACACATTTTGGCATTCCGTCATCTGCAATATTGTTATTGGTTTTAGAGCGGTTACGAAGTCCAATCATTACAGTTCTGATATTACTTAAATTTGGGTTTCCAACAACAGATACTCTATTGTTACCAATATATATAGGGTATAATGAAGTTAGCGTAATATCACTTCCGCCAGCTCGCATTTCGTTATTACGCAATTGTTTAACCTTTTGGAAATCTTCAAATGGAAAATCGAACATATTTGATTCGGGCCACACTATTTTACGGGCTTCTTCATCGTCATTATTATATGCTCCGGGAGGTGTTAAGGTAAGAGGAATTTCATATTCGTAGTAATTATTCTGATAATCAGAACCAATACGTAAGAATACACACATGTCGTTATTATTTATTGGCAAACCTTGCATTGCTTCGGCATGTACAAACATTTGCAGGCGTTTGTACTGACGAACATCAAGTGTTACATTTCTATAAGCAGCACGTGCATCACCATCTTCAAGAGCACAAACCTTCAGAACCATTGCTTGTTCGTTTAACTGACGTAACTGAGGATTGGTTGGGTCTATTACCCTGTCAACTCCCGGAGGTAAAACATAATTTACAGGAGTTTTTGAACCGTTTTCTTCAATGTTAACAGCAGTAACATCAAAAGCTGCATCTGATAATTCGTCTGGCAAATTAAATCCTCCTTCTAAGAAAGATGCATTATATTTTCTCCATTCACCTCTTACCAGTTCAAGTTTTGCAAAACGTAAAACAACAGGTTTTTCATAACCTCTTAAAAACATTCTGAAAAAGCGGATTGATTTAAAATCCTGAATTGCTCCTACAATAGTATCGGGTTTGTATAATGGAATTTTAAACTGATACCATTTAACCGGATTTCCTTCAGAGTTTTGTCCGGTAATTTCATCAACAATATAATTTTGTCCAACCTGCAATTTATCAGGACGCATTTGGATTTTATATTGAAAATAACTTTCAAATTCACTTAATGTGTTATCTCTGTTAATGTCTTCTGTGTTAGGTTGA